>JAABRC010000083.1 GCA_011391115.1 Candidatus Egaibacter danicus
AAATCCTATAATTGTTTTGGTCTGATTTTTGCTAGTCTCGTATGGGGCATTTTTCTCTTCTCTAACTTTTTTGAATGGAGTGACGAACATCATGAATAAGTACCTGTGGTCGTTTGCGGTGTCAGCTGTGGTTTTGGCTGCCTGCGGTAAGAAAGAGGAGCCGCCAGCGCCTGTCGCCGCGCCAGCTCCGGCCGTCAGCGCACCTGCTGCAGTCGCCGTCAACGCGGAAGAAAAGGTGCTAAATATTTACAACTGGCCCGACTATGTGCCCGAGGGCATGATTGCGGCGTTTGAAAAAGAGTCAGGCATCAAGGTCAATTACGACACGTTCGAGACCAATGAGGCCCTGCATGCCAAGCTCGTGGCTGGCAATTCTGGCTATGACATCGTTGTGCCAGGCACCGTGTTTGCGAAGCCGCAGATCGAGGGTGGTTTGCTGCAGCCGCTGGACAAGTCCAAGATCCCGAATCTGGCGAACCTGGAGCCAGCCATCATGTCCGTATTGGCCAAGGCGGACCCGGACAACAAACACCTGGTGCCTTGGGCGTGGGGCTTTACCACGGTTGGTATCAACAAAACCAAGGTTGAAAAAGCCCTGGGCAAAATGCCGATGCCAGAAAATGCGTGGGATCTGGTTTTCAAGCCCGAATACACGAGCAAGCTGAAGTCTTGTGGCATCGCCTACCTGGATTCTCCGACTGAAATCATTCCGGTGGCGTTGCACTATATCGGCAAGGATGCCTATTCGAACGACCCGGCCGACTACAAGGCTGCCAATGAGATGCTGTCCAAAGTACGAAAGGACGTGCGCCTGTTCAGCTCGACCATGATCGACGATATCGCTGGCGGTAAGGCCTGTGTGGCTATTGGCTGGTCAGGCGATATCAATATTGCGGCTGGCCGCGCCAAGGAAAACAAATCCAAGGATGTGATCGAGGCGCTGTTGCCCAGTACCGGTGCTCTGATTTTCGCTGACACGATGGCTGTAACCAAAGACGCCAAACATCCGAACAATGCGGCTGCTTTCATCGATTTCTACCTGCGTGCTGAAAATGCTGCCCTGATGTCCAATGAGATGAATTACCCCACCGGCAACAAGGCCGCGATGGACAAGATCAAGCCCGAGATCGCTGGCAACAAGACCATCTTCGTCGAGTCTGCCTATTTCGCCAAGATGATCCCGCCCAGCAGCTTTACCAATGAGGCCCGCGAAGCCATGGCCAACGCCTACAACAGCTTCAAAAAAGGCAAGTAGGCGTTCCGCTATTCAACTGAAAACAGGGCTGTTTGTACGTTCCGTATCAACAGCCCTTTTTTGTTTCTGATTTCCATCACGACGAGGTCCACCCATGGCAGAGGCTGGTTCACAAGAAGGTTATCTGGTCACCGAGAAACTGGTCAAACGCTTTGATGAAGCAGTTGCGGTGGATGAAGTGTCCCTTTCCATCGGTAAGGGCGAGATATTTGCCCTGCTGGGCAGCTCTGGCTGCGGGAAGTCCACCCTGCTGCGCATGCTGGCCGGATTCGAAAAGCCGACTTCGGGTCGCATCCTTCTCGGTGGACAGGATGTGGCGCGCATGCCGCCCTATGACCGGCCGGTGAATATGATGTTCCAGTCGTATGCACTGTTTCCGCATCTCAATATTTGGGAGAACGTGGCATTTGGCCTCAAGCGCGAAGGCCTGCCCAAAGTGGAAGTTCAGCAGCGCACCGACGAGATGCTGGGTCTGGTACAGCTCACACCCTATGCCAAGCGCAAGCCACACCAGCTTTCGGGTGGCCAGCAACAGCGGGTGGCGCTTGCGCGCAGCCTGGCCAAGAAGCCCAAACTTCTGCTACTAGATGAACCGCTTGGTGCACTGGACAAGAAACTACGTGAGCAGACCCAATTCGAGCTTGTGAACATCATTGAAAGCGTGGGTGTCACGGTGGTGATGGTCACCCATGACCAGGAAGAGGCCATGACCATGGCCAGCCGCATTGCCATCATGAGCAAGGGACGGGTATTGCAGGTGGGGACCCCTGAGGAAATCTACGAGCATCCGAAAAATCGCTTTGTGGCGGACTTCATCGGCAACGTCAACCTCTTTGCCGGCAAGCTCAGCATTGACGAACCGGATCATTGCGCCGCTGAGACCGGTATCGGAGTGATTCACGTAGGCCACGGGGTCAGCGGGACGCTAAATATGCCCGTGTCGATAGCCGTTCGCCCTGAAAAGATCGAGATCAGCAAAAAGGCGCCCGAAAACGTTGGCCCTAACCTGTTCAAAGGGCGCGTGAAGGAAATCGGCTACCTGGGCTCATACAACACTTATATCGTGGTCGCGAGTGATGGGATGAAGGTCAAGATCACAGAGGCAAATACATCGCGCCAGGACCTCTCAGACATCACGTGGGAAGATGAAGTCTTCTTTTGGTGGAGTGACGGCGCCGGCGTGGTGTTGCGCGACTAACGCTCAAGGAGCTCACCATGGACTCCCACTTCCCCATGCCAGGCAAGCGCTTCGTCATTGGCGTGCCCTATGTCTGGCTCTTCGTCTTTTTCTTTCTGCCTTTCCTGATCCTGCTCTATATCAGCTTCGTGGACATGGGGGAAAGCATTAACCCATTCAAACCCATCTGGGACCCCCAAACGGGCATTCTCAGCCTGAAGTATGAAAATTACTGGACCATCTTTCGCGACGACGAAGGCGGTGCACTCTTCAAGACGATATACATTGAGGCTTACCTGCGTTCCATTTGGTATGCCCTTTGGACAGCCTTGCTTTGCCTAGTGATAGGCTACCCGTTTGCCTATTTCATTGCGCGTTCACCGGCCAGTGTACGGCCCGCGCTTCTGATGATGGTGATGTTGCCATTCTGGACTTCGTTTTTGCTGCGTGTTTATGCTTGGAAGGGAATATTGGCTGATCAAGGCGTGCTCAACCAGATCCTCATGGGTGTGGGGATCACCGGCGAGCCGATTCAGATGCTGTACACCAATGTGTCCATGCTGGTGGGGATGACTTACGTTTACCTGCCTTTCATGGTCTTGCCGCTTTATGCCAACCTGGTCAAGATGGACTTCCGCCTGCTGGAGGCTGCCTACGACCTCGGCACAACCCCGTTCAAGGCGTTTTGGCTGGTCACGGTGCCGTTGTCCAAGGCGGGCATCATCGCTGGCTTCATGCTGGTATTTATCCCGGCTGTGGGGGAGTTTGTGATCCCATCGCTGCTGGGTGGCCCTGAGAACATCATGATCGGGCGTGTGGTCTGGGACGAGATGTTTACCAGCAACAACTGGCCGCGTGCCACCGCGCTGGCCGTGGTGATGATCGCGTTGATCATCGTACCCCTGGCCGTCTACTATCACTTCACCGGCGATGCGGCCGAGCCTAGAAAGTAAGGGACCAGAGATCATGAAAGCCCTACTTGAAAAACACTTTGGCAAAGCATGGCTTGCACTGGTGTACCTGTTCCTCTACCTGCCGCTTTTCTTCATGGTTATTTTTAGCTTCAACAGCACGCGACAGGATGCCAACTTCACGGGCTTCTCTCTGCGCTGGTATGAAGCGCTCACGCGGGATACCAAAATCGTCGAGGGCTTCTGGCTTTCAGTGAAGGTGGCGGCGGTCACTGGCGTCTTGTCGGCGGTGCTAGGTACCTTTGCCGCCTTTGTCCTGGTTCGATACCGTCGCTTCGCTGGCCGCACCGTCTTCTCCGGTATGGTCAATGCACCGCTGGTGATGCCTGAAGTGGTGATCGGTCTCTCGCTCTTGCTCTTGATGGTGGGTGCTCAAAATGCATTTGGCTGGCCCGAACGAGGACTTCTTACGATCATTTTCGGCCACACGCTGCTTGGAATGTCCTATGGCATGGTAGTCATCCAGTCCCGTTTGATGGATATGGACCGTTCCATTGAGGAGGCCGCGATGGACCTCGGAGCGCGGCCTCATGAGGTGTTTTTCCTCATCACATTGCCGAATATCTTTCAGGGCATTTTGGCGGCCTTTTTGCTGTCCTTCACGCTCTCATTTGATGATGTGGTTATTTCCGAATTCCTGTCGGGCCCTGGCGTGAACACGTTGCCCCAGGTTATTTTCGGCTATGCCCGACGTGGTATCAATCCCAGTATCTATGCGGCAGCGACTCTCCTTATTGCTGCAGTGACCATCGTCATTGTGAGCTACAGCGTGTGGGTGGCTCGTCAAACACGAAGACGAGAGCGCGAGATCGCAGCGGCAACACGAGCTGAGCTGGCCGCATTAGCCAGTGTCGGTTAATTGAATTGAAGAGGTGGTGGGAGCGCTGGTCGCTTCCTGCCGATGTACTACGCAGAGGTCAGAGGAAGACATGACAACAGAGCTGAAACTTGACGGGCGGGCCGTCATCAATGGAGAGCGCGTGGCCGCGCACAACGGGCAGAGTTTTGATTGCATTTCGCCGGTAGACGGCAGAATTCTGGCGCAGGTGGCGCGAAGCAGCGAAGCCGATGTTGACGCTGCTGTTTCCGCTGCGCGTGCGGCATTTGAAGATCGCCGCTGGAGCGGCCTTGCGCCTGCACAGCGCAAGCGCATCATGATCAAATTCGCAGACCTGTTGCTTGCTCACGGAGAGGAGCTGGCCATGACCGAAACACTTGATATGGGAAAACCAATCAAGTATGCAAGGGCAGTCGATGTCAACAGCGCGTCCAATTGCATTCGCTGGTATGGGGAGGCGGTAGACAAGGTCTACGATGAGATTGCACCCACCTCCAGAAATGCCCTTGCACTGATAACGAGAGAGCCTGTGGGTGTTGTGGGCGTCATTGTTCCTTGGAACTATCCGATGATCATGGCGTCCTGGAAGATTGCCCCTGCGCTTGCCGCGGGCAACTCCGTCGTACTCAAGCCCAGTGAGAAGTCTCCGTTGACGGCTTTGAGGATGGCCGATCTCGCCTTGCAGGCCGGTATTCCTGCGGGCGTCTTTAACGTGGTCCCTGGGTATGGAGCCGAGGCGGGTTCCCCGTTGGCTTTGCACATGGACGTGGACTGCATTGCATTTACCGGATCGACGCGTGTTGGCAAGCAGATTCACGTGATGGCGGGCCAGAGCAACCTCAAGCGTGCCTGGACGGAACTAGGCGGCAAGTCGCCCAATATCGTATTCGCGGATTGTCCCGATCTGGACAAGGCTGTGCAGGCAGCGGTGGGGAGCATCTTCTTCAATCAGGGCGAGAGTTGCAACGCGCCGTCGAGATTGTTCGTCGAGGCGAGCATCAAAGACATGTTCCTTGAGAAAGCGCTGGCGCTGGTTCCTGACTATACCCCCGGCAACCCACTGGACAAAGCGACGGTGATGGGGGCGCTCGTTGACAAGGTCCAAATGGACACCGTATTGCGTTATATCGAGAGTGGCAAGAACGAGGGTGCGAAGGTCCTGGCGGGCGGGGAACAGACCATGAGAGAGACTGGCGGCTTCTATGTCCAGCCAACCATTTTTGATGAGGTTCGAAACGATATGACGATTGCCCGGGAGGAAATCTTTGGGCCGGTGTTATCTGTCCTTTCATTCACAGATACGGCTGACGTTGTGCGTCAGGCCAATCAAACCATATATGGCTTGCAGGCGGGGGTCTGGACCCGTGACTTGAACAAGGCCCATGGCGTTGCACGCGCTCTGCGCGCCGGTACGGTGCATGTCAATCAGTACGACGAAGACGACATCACTGTTCCCTTTGGCGGATTCAAACAAAGCGGCGTTGGCAGAGACAAGTCTCTGCACGCCTTTGACAAGTACACAGAGACCAAGACGACCTGGATCCGCATCGATAGTCCAGTATGACCAGTGCTCTATGAGATCACAGGCATCAAAACCCGGATACAAAGGAGACATCATGAGTGCAGTTATGAAACAAGATACACAGGCCTCGAATGCTGAGTGGCATGCCCGGCGGCTAGCGGCCACACCACGGGGTGTTGGGGTAATGGGGGACTTCTTCATTGACCATGCCAAGAATGCGGAATTCTGGGACATCGAGGGTCGTCGATTTATTGACTTTGCAGGCGGTATTGCCGTGCTGAATACCGGACACTGTCATCCCAAGATTCAAGCTGCGATATCAGCGCAGCTTGAGCGATTCACGCACAGCTGCTATCAGGTCGTGCCGTATACGGAATACGTCTCTCTGGCGGAACGCATCAATGCCATCGTTCCGATCACGGGCCCCCGGAAGATTGCCTTTTTCTCGACTGGTGCCGAAGCCATCGAGAATGCAATCAAGATTGCCCGATCAGCGACAAAGCGCAGTGGCGTGATCGCGTTTGGCGGGGCCTTTCATGGCCGCAGCATGTTCGCCGTGGCGATGACGGGGAAGGTTCAGCCCTACAAGGCAGGTTTTGGTCCTTTCCCGCCCGAAATTTTCCATGTTCCATTTCCATGCCATTGCGCACCGCTCGATGATGTCAAGTATGCAATGGAGCAGGTATTCAAATGTGATATCGAGCCTTCCAGAGTTGCGGCAATCGTTTTTGAGCCTGTCCAGGGGGAGGGTGGGTTTAACGTCATTCAGGCAGAAGCCGTTAAATGGCTTCGTGAACTGTGTGATGCGCACGGGATTTTGCTGATTGCGGATGAGGTGCAAACGGGCTTCGCACGTACTGGAAAAATGTTCGCGATGGAGCATTTTGGGGTATCACCGGACATCATGACGCTGGCAAAGAGCATGGCTGGAGGAACCACATTGTCAGCCGTGGTGGGCAAGGCTGGGATCATGGATGCGCCGGCCCCTGGGGGCTTGGGTGGAACCTATGCCGGGAATCCACTGGCTGTTGCTGCTGCGCATGCCGTGTTGGACATCATGCAGGAGGAACAACTATGCGAGCGCGCGCAGGCGCTTGGTGATCGGCTCAAGGTTCACTTGGGTGGTATTCAAAATAAGAACTCGCGCATTAGTGACGTGCGTGGACTGGGCGCGATGGTGGCTTGCGAACTGGTCGATCCGGCAACGGGAAGCCCGGATGCGGATTACACAAAACGCGTGCAGCAGCAGGCGCTGAAGAAGGGGTTGCTCCTGTTGACGTGCGGTGTCTACGGAAATGTGATCCGCTTCCTTTTTCCGTTGACGATTGAGGACAAGGTGTTCACAGAGGCCTTGGCGGTCCTCGACGCGGCTTTTGAGATAGCGTAATTTGTTTCTGAGAGTTGTTTTCCCATGAGTTTGATCAATGCTGCCAAGGCAAAGCTGGCCGCGCAGGGTATTCATAGTGTCTTGACCCAGTTTTGCGACATCCACGGCGTGGCACGCGGCAAGTTGGTACCCGTCTCTCAGTTGGGCGATCTGGTCCATGTTGGAGCGGGCTTCTCCGGCCCCAGCATTTGGGGGACCGGACTTCCACGATATGGCCCACGAAGTGAGTATTACGGCCGCGTGCAGCTTGATTCATTGCGCGCCCTGCCTTTTATGCCAGGTGTCGCTCATGGCGTGTGCGATGGCTTCGCAGGTGGCATGCCGCTGGAAACCTGCTCTCGGCAAGTCCTCAGGCGGCAAGTTGACTTGCTGGCAAAGCGGGGATGGAAGCTGTGGGTAGGAATTGAGCCCGAGTTCTTCTTGCTTGGCAAATCGGCAGATGGTACCTGGCGTGTCAAGGATGATGAGGACCGGCTGTCCAAGCCGTCATACGATCTCAAGTCGATCCATCGGACCCGGGGCTTTCTAGACGAAATGAGTGTGGTCCTAACGGACCTTGGGTTTGAACTTCAGCAAATTGACCATGAAGATGCAAATGGTCAGTACGAAATCAATTACCGGTTTGACGATGCGCTGAACGCGGCAGATCGCTATATGCTGTTCAAGATAGCGGCGCACGCGGTAGCCGAA
>JAABRC010000084.1 GCA_011391115.1 Candidatus Egaibacter danicus
GCTTTTCATCACGGGCCGAACGCTGCTGATCTACGCCGCCGTGCCCGATGCCGGCAAACAGGCGGCGCTGGAGGCGCGCGGCGCCACCGTGGTGATGTTGCCCAATGCCAGCGGCAAGGTCGATCTGGCCGCCATGCTGCGCGACCTGGCGCGCCGCGAGTTCAACGAATTGCATGTGGAAGCGGGTGAAAAGCTCAACGGCTCACTGATGCGCGAAGGGCTGGTGGATGAATTTGTCGTTTATCTGGCCCCAAAATTGATCGGTCAGGGGCGCGGCATGGCACACTTTGGGCCGTTGCAGAATCTGGCGCAAGCCGTGCCGCTGGAATTCAAATCCACGGCCATGCTCAAGCCCGACCTGCGTGTGATCGCCCGCGTTTGCGGACGCGACGTTTTTTAACCGGATACACAGACATGTTCACTGGCATCATCACGGGCATCGGCCATATCAGCGCCGTGCACCCTTTGGGCGACACCGCCATCCATGGCAAACGCCTGACCATCACCTGCCCGAGCGGCTACCTCGATGACGTGTCCTTGGGCGACAGCATTGCACTCAATGGCGCCTGCATGACGGTCACCACGCTTGATGCGGACCAACAGCAATTCATTATCGACATCTCGGCCGAGTCGCTCGACAAAACCGCCGGGCTGGACCAACTGGGTGCCGTCAACCTGGAAAAAGCCCTGCGCGCCCACGACCGGCTGGGCGGCCACATTGTTTCGGGCCACGTCGACGGCATCGGCCGCGTCACTTTCTTTGCCCAGGTCGGCGAAAGCTGGCAACTGCAAGTGCTGGCGCCCGCTACGCTGGCCAAGTACCTGGCCTACAAAGGCTCGATCACCGTCAACGGCGTCAGCCTGACCGTGAACCATGTTCAGGACAGCTTGGATGGCTGCGAAATGCGCATCAACCTGATCCCGCACACGGTGCAAAACACCGCGCTGGGAACTTTGCAGGTGGGTTCCCTTGTGAATCTTGAAATTGATTTGATCGCACGCTATGTGGAGCGGATGCTCAGTCACCAGCATGAACGAACAGACGTTCATCTCAATGTGAAGAAGAGTGCCACTTCTACCGATTCCAAAGGTTGTGAAACTGGCTTGCAAAGCGCTCGATATGGGGTGCTCGGCTGATTTATAAAGAATGGACACGCCACCGCGCAGCGCCGACAGCAACCGACCGCGCCATTGACCGGCTGGTCAATAAGCGCTATGACCTCACAGTGGACGAATTCAGCCTGCTGGAAGGCACCGAGATTCAAACGCCGTGGCGCCTGAAAGAAAAGCCTGCCTCGGATTCTGGACACCATGGAGGCGCCGGGTCGGGTCCGGCGCGAGGGTGATGGCTGACGCGGCTGACCTGAAGTTCTCTACGACTGTGACTGAATTTTCTTGAGCTGGCGCGTCCAGCAGCCACTTTTTCCATTCACTTTATCGCCAGTACCTTGCCCTGCTGCAACTTCACTACCCGCTGTGCTCCTGCAATGGTCTCGGGCCGGTGCGCGACGATGATTCGCGTCAGGCTCAAGTGCGCCAGCGCTTGCGTCACCCGCTGCTCGTTGGCAATGTCCAGATGGCTGGTGGCCTCGTCCAACGCCAGCACCTTGGGGCTTTTGTACAAGGCGCGCGCCAGCAGGACGCGCTGCTTTTGTCCACCCGAGAGACTTGAACCCATGTCGCCCACCAGGGTCTGGTAGCCCATCGGCATGGCGGCAATGTCCTCATGCACGGCGGCGACGCATGCGCAGGCGTGGACTCGCTCCTGGTCGGCCTGCACATCGAAGAAGCTGATGTTGTCGGCAATGTTGCCCGCCAGCAGCACGTCTTCCTGCATCACGGTGCCAATGCGGCGGCGGTAATTCTGCAGCCCCAGGTGTTTCACCGGAATGCCGCCGTACAGCACCTCACCCTCAAGAGGGGCCAGCAGGCCCAGCAGCACTTTCAGCAGGGTTGTCTTGCCGCAGCCGCTGGGGCCGATGATGGCAACGCTCGCCCCCGCATTCAGCAGCAGATTCGTGTCCTTCAAAATCCAGGGCTCGCCCTCACCATAGCGAAAGCTCACGTTGCGCAGTTCAATGCTGGGTGCCAGATGAGCCAGATCGTTCGCTGGCAACTCGTCTTTCTCGGGCGTCGCCAGCACGATGTCGCCCAGCCGCTCGGCGTGCAGGCTGAGCATCTTGATCTCGACCGCGTAGTTGATCAGCGCCGACACCCGGCCGGTGAATTGGCCTTTGTAGCTGATAAACGCAAACAGCATGCCGATGGTGAAGGGTGACACGGTGCCACCTGCTGGTGTGCCGGTCTGCATCACCAAGCCGGCACCAATCCAGAACACCAGCAGGTTCTCGGCGCCAGTGACCAAGGTGTTGGCGGTGGAGAAGCCAATGGTCATCTTGGCCGTGCGCACATCGCGGTTTTGAACCTCGACCAGCAGGTTTTGCCAGCGGGCCCGGCGTTCCTGCTCGCGACCAAAGAGCTTGAGCGGGGTGATGGCGCGCAGGGTTTCCAGAAAGTGCGTGTTCTCGCGGGCCGAGACGATCAGGCGCTCCGCCGCCGCATCCCTGAACGGGTGGTAGGCGACCCAGCGCAGCAGGCCGTACAGCAGCATCGAGCCAACCACAATGGCCGTCAATTGCAGTGAGTAAAGCAGCATCATGCCCAGTGCCGCCAGGCCCATGATGCCGTCCAGCACCGCCTCGATCACGCTGGTGGTCAGCGTCTTTTGAATGGTGCCGACCGAGCCAAAGCGCGACACAATGTCGCCCAAGTGGCGCTTCTCGAAGAACTCGACGGGCAGCTTGACCAAGTGCGCAAACACATTGCTGGCCCATTGCAGGCTCAAGGACATGCCCAGCACCATCACCATCCAGCTGCGCGCCAGTCCCACAGCGGTCTGGATCACCAGCAACAGGGCAAAGCCCACAATCAGCACCGACAGCAAGTCGATGTCATGCGTGGCGATGGCATCGTCCACTACCAGCTGATTGAGCAAAGGTGCGGCCAGCGCAAACAACTCCAGCACCACCGCCACGACAAAGATTTGCAGCAGGGATCGTTTGAGCCCCAGCACCTTGCCAGTGAGCGCCGACAAGGCCACGCGCTGGCGCTGGTCAACTGGTTTGAAGTCCGCATTGGGCGTGAGCTCCAGCGCCACGCCGGTGAAGTGGCGTGAGACCTCAACTAACGGCAAGCGCCGCTCGCCCACGGCCGGGTCGAAAATGGTGATGTGGCCGCGCCCCACTTTTTTGAGGACTACAAAGTGGTTCAGGTCCCAGTGCAGGATGCAGGGAAGATGCAGATTGGGAAGTTGATCTATCGGCAATTTCACAGGCCGACTGCTAAATCCAAGGGTACTTGCTGCGCCAATCAGGCTGCGTAGTGTCATCCCCTTCATCCCTGCACCGAACGTGCGTCGAAGGTCATAAAGATGGCGCGTATCGCCATATTTTGAAGCAATCATGGCGAGACAGGCCAACCCACATTCGCCTATTTCAGCTTGAAGTTCAATTCGCATGGTGGGCAAGCGCTAAAGCGGGCGGGGAGGTGGCAGCGGCTTCCGCCGTTGCCGCGTCAATTGCCACCATTGACGTCGTCGACCACTGCAAATGTCGAATCCGGGCCACCATGGAGCACCACTTTGCGCAAGCTCAATCCGGGGTCAGCGTGACTGGTTAGCAACACAATCCGCTTGCCCAGGATCACCCGGCCTTGCAGGTCGGCTCGCAAATAGGAGACCGCAGCAACGTCAATAGCGTTGAACGGTTCGTCCATGAGCAGCAAGTCGACATCGACAGACAGCGCCACGGCCAAGTGCAACTTTTTCCGTTCACCCAAGGACAAGCTCATGATGGGCGAGTGCAACAAGATAGCTGAAATCCCAAGGCGCTCCAGGTGCAGATCAAGTGCGATTCGGTCAATGTTCGGATATAGCGAGGCATAGAGCGCGACAAACTCTGCACCACGTAGCCAATGCAGGCGCGGCAACTCATCGCCACAGAGAAAAATCGCCCGGCGTTGTTCGGCAGTCATGCCTGCCAATGGCTGTCCGCACAACGTAATAGCGCCGCCTGCGGGCGTGAAGGCGCGAGCCAGCAATTTGAACAAGGTGGATTTGCCCGCGCCATTTGCCCCCTGCAACCAATAGTGACCGGCAGTCAAACTGAACGTCAACCGGTCGAGCACCATGCGGTCGTCAAAACCAAACGTCAAGTTGTCGACCAAAAGTGTGGGTGCGATTTTCATAGAGAATAACCAGTGATGATGAACGCGGCCCACAGGCAGAACGCAAAGCCCGCT
Source organism: Candidatus Egaibacter danicus (assembly GCA_011391115.1). Next base: position 4,300 of record JAABRC010000084.1, read on the forward strand.
CGGCCCGGTGTTGCGGACTTGGACAGCGCAAGCATCGCGTACGGCCCCGCAAGCGTCAGGCCGAAAAAAGTTGCGGCGACTGCACTCCATGGCACGCGATTCAAATAAGTCGCCAAAAAGAATACTGCCAATGCGCTGACTGGCCAGACTGCCCACAGGCGAGCAAAAATGATCAGACGCGAAAACGATAGCGGCCACGCCGAAACCTCTTTCGAAAGATGTGCAAGATTGGCCTGCGTCACCGAGTCACGCCACAATGTGAGCCCAACCACGAGCGTCGCCACCATGAGAGAGTAAGCAGCACGCCAAGGTACATATGCCGGTTCCACCAGGCTGATCACGCCAATGCAACCCACTGCAACAAGTAACAGAATGGGGTGCAACACCTGCCATACCATTGAACGACTGCGCCATTGCGGCCTCAAAATCAAATCACGCAGGAGGCCCCAGTACCTCCAATCTGGCACCACGGTTTTTCCCGCACCAATGCGGTTTAACGCTTTGACAGAAAAAGCAAACCTGCCCAAGGTTTGCCCGCGCATCGCCAACATCACGACGCCAAAGCACCAGGCACCAAACATCGAAGCCAACAGGCATAACACTGAGGTGCCCCACACGGGGCGCAACCATCGTGGCCATTGCCAGAACCAGACCAGCGCGGACATTAGGCAGGCCGTAAATAGTGGCGATAACAGCACCGCTGCGGCGCAAGCATCTGCCGCAAGTTGCACCTGCCATCGGATCGGTAAACCAGCACGCCATTGCAGCACACAGTCGGGCAACACCAATTTACGCGCCAGGAAAAGCGGCAATGTGATCAGCGCAGACTGTCCAAAAACCAAGGCAGCGGCTGAGGCCGGGCTGAAGCTGGGGGCCATCAACGGCGCCAATGCAATGAAAGCAATTAGTCCAACGATTAACGGCCCCATGACCAGCATCACGATGGGCGCGGCGTGAAGCATGGTTGCACTCACAACGCGTAAAAATTGTTTTGTCGATTCGACCTCAAAGGTCACCCACCCATTCACCGCCAGTCTGGTGCCTGTCATTTCTGCAAGGGTGAGGTCAGAGGGCAAACAAGCGCAGACGGTGCAGCTTCAATGGTCAAGAAACCCAGCCGGGAAGGGTGGTCGATGACCCAACTTCTTTTTGAGACTTTGCGAGTTAACCAGAGGACAACGAAGTCCGATCCAGCGCCCGCTATATTCAGCGCTCCAAAGATCGTCAGAGGTAGGTAGCCAGTCATAAGCCCGGCCGCGACCGGCAATAAGCCCATTAATACACCCGGTGCGCCGCTGCCCAAGATATAGGATCGAATGGGCATCGACCCTATGACGCGGGTAAAAAAGGCGCATGCCTTCCACGAGAACCCAAACTGAATCCGCACATCCGTATCTCGACTATTAGACAGCTTCCATGCAAGGCCATGAATTCCTTCATGGGCCAACATGGAGAGGAATAACCACCCGACAACCTCCGCAACCCCCAGTGCATGAAGCCACTCCTTCGGATTGGTTCCGTAAAGGTACTGGTGCAGTCGAATAGACATAAACGCCAAGAGACCCCCGACAAGAACGCCGTAAAGGTTGCCAAAAACATTGGACACTGATCGATCATTCAATTTATCAGCCACGGTATGCACAAAGCCCCAATAAAAAAAGAATTCTGAAATCGTCAATCGAAAACCATGGCGGACTAAACGAATAATCAAAATTGAGACCAGCGGTATGCTGATCTCAATCGGTACGCTAACTTAATAAGCGTCAAAGGCCCACATACCAGCCGCGGCGATCCCTGCCAGTACGAACCATGCGACCCCCCCACCAACCGCATCAATCTCGTCCATTGTTAGTTCTTGCATGAGTCTATCTCCTAAAGTTGACTTACATGATCGGAAAGCGTCCGACCGTTCGCTTCATCTGCCAGGTCACCCAAGAGACGCTTGCGCGGCCCCATGAAAACCTGGCTGACTGAACTGTTTCGAAGCCTGCCCGCCCTCAGCCGCCTGCGCGCACCAAGTTCGGATCAGCGTTCAGAACCTTCACCTGCTGCCGGGCCGCCAACACAGGCTCCAGCACCCATTCCCAAACCTTCCTGCGTTCCTGCAACACATCGGCGTCCAGCGTTAAGCCGGCTTTCAGAGACAGCGTCTCGCCGTAGGCTTTGATGTCTTGTTCGTCCAGTTGCACATTGATGCGGTACAGCGCTTCATTGCTGCCCGCTTGCGCGATGAGTTGCTGCGCCAGGTTGGACGGCAGCTCGCTCGGGGCAAAGGGCGTGCTTGACACGGCGGTGATATGGCCGCTGTGCAGGCCGAATTTTTGATACGGGTAGGCGGCGTAGCGCAGATAGACGGTTTGGCCCGGGCGCACAAAGCCTGCGGTGCGGCTGGGGGCGAACAGATGCGCTTGCAGTGCTGCGGCCTGGCTGGCACCGTTGCCAGATTGCGCCAGCGGCACCAGGGTGGCCAAGGTCTGCCCGATTTGCACCGATTGGCCGACCGTGAGGTTCAGCGCCGTCACAGTCGCGGCATAGGGCGCGGTGATGACGGTGCTATTGCGGGCAGCGTTTTCACTGGCTTCTTGCGCCAGGCTGGAGCGGCTGCGCTCGATCTGGTTCAGATCACTCTGGAGTTGGGCGCCCAGGGCCGTGCGCTCGCCGCGCAACGCTTGCAGGTCATGCTGCAGCGCCAGACGTTGACGCTCCAGACCTTGCAGGCGACCATCGGCATCGATTAATTCTTCTTGTTTGGTCTGCACCTGGGCGGCGGCGATGAAACCGGCATGGGACAGTTGCTCATTGCGCGCCAGGGTGTTCTGAGCCAGTTGCACGCGGCGCTGTTGCAGGCTGCGTTCTTCCTGCGCCTGCCGCAGTTCAGCTTCCAAAGTGCGGATGCGGTCCGCCAGCACTTGTTCGCGTTGCCGGGTCTGCAGCTCGCGCAAGGTTTGCTCGGTGCTCAGGGTTTGTTGGCGGGCTTCGATTTGCCGCGCGGCTCGTTCACTGGTGTCGCTGATGGCGCCTTGCAACCGGCTGCGGTGTTCGGTGTTGAGCACCAAGAGCACCTCGCCGGCCTGGACGGTTTGGCCCTCGACAATGGGCAGTTCCATCAAGACACCAGACTGCTGCGCGCTGATGTTCAGGCTGCCAAGCGTGGGCACCAGCAGGCCCGACAGGCGCGCTTTGCGGTTGACTTCACCCCAAGTGGCAAAGGCCACCAGCGCGAGCGCCAGACCCAGCGCACAAGCCGTGAACATTGAAAACGACATAGGCCGGTGCAAACGCACACTGCCCAGCCATTGGGCGGCTTGCGCCTGATGAACTTCGTCCCTGAATAATTTCATGCGGCCAAGTTTGCCCTGGGTTGCGCGGGATGACCATCCTACGGATGTAGGGCTACAAGTGTAGGGGCAGGTTTTTCCTTAGGCATAGGTGGAATACGGAATCCTTGGCGACGTGCTATGGCTCAT
>JAABRC010000085.1 GCA_011391115.1 Candidatus Egaibacter danicus
AAGGGCGATGCCGAATGCGGCAATCAGGAACACGCCGGCGAACAGCGTGAACAGCCACTGGCGGCGGATTTCGTCGGCAAACTCGCCTTCAACCCCATAGTAGGCGAGCTGGCTTTCGCTGTGGCGCGCCTTGACCGGCTCGGCTTTTTTGATGTGTTCAGCGCCGGCATGTTTGGCACTGTTGAGCATGGGCCAACTGACCTGGCCGGGGTAGAACAGTGTCAGATTTTTCCACGGCTGATTCCAGTTTGGCTGCGCACCTTCGAATCGGGTTGCGACCAGTTCGGCCTCACGGCCCAGGCCGAGTGTGATCGGCAGGGAAATATTGTGCCAGCGGCTACCGCTTGAATTGCGGTGGACGGCGAAAGCCAGGTTGTAGACCCGCTTGTCGACAAAAATCTTGTCATCCAGCGGGTTGCCGGTGTCCATGGCGCGCGTCAGGGTCACATCCCAGAAGCCGTCTTTCCAGCGCGCGTTGCCCACCACCTTGATGTCGGCATGCGAGCCGTCGCCGCGGCTGCGCAGCAGCAGGCGGCGAGGAATAGTGTCGCCATCCTTCCAGGCGTAGTCCGGATCGAACGGTACCGCCGTGTCGTCGGTAATGTAGTAAACGTCGTCAAAGCCGAGCTTGCGCTGCACCAAATCGTCCCAGTTCAGCGCGCGGCGCTGGGTTTTCTGCGGATCGAGCATGAACTTGGGCTGTTTTTTCTCGGCATCCCAATTGGTCGTGAAGGCCCCCTTGCCAGCGTCGCCAGAGCGGGCGTCGAACACATACTCGTCGTCGGAGGCATTGACCGGGTTGCCACGATGCGCGCGCCAGTGCCACAGATCGAGGAAATAGCCGCCCTTGCGCAAAGCCACCAGTTCGTCCTCGGGGATCACTGAACGCCAGTCGGCCGGATTCTTGCGTGTTTCTGGCAAATGCTTGCGGACCTCCTCCTGGTTACGCTTCTGTCCAAGGTAGGGGTGCGCCTGCACCTCTTTCTTCTCGGCCTCATCGGTGAAGAAACGCATGCTGTCGCCGATGGTGATGTAACCGCCATAGCGGGCGAATTCAGGCACGCCACCGTCGTCCACCATCATCGAGACACGATCCTCATAAATGCCCTCGGTCTGCGGCCCGACCACGCTGGCGCCGTGGCGGACCCATTTGCCGCCCTCGAACTTCAGCATGTCGTGGTAGATCGAAGCTTGCTTGGCCGGCCAGCGGTAGTGAAAAAACACGTCGGTCCCGTTGTAGGCGGCCTTCACCTGCAGCGGCATGGTCAACTCTTCAGGGATGTAGATGTTGCGCTTGAGATCGTTCTGAACCACGCCCGTGCCGTGGGTAAACCACGACAACAGCAAGCCCCCGCCAAACAAGGCCAAGGCGGCAGCAAGTCCAATGCGCCAAAAAGTACTACGGGTACTGCTCATAAAGTCACTCCTGATTTTTCGATGAGCTCAGGAGGACTTCCTGGGACCTGTGCATGAGCTTAGGCTTCACCAAAAGGGTAATCAGTGCGCTATCGAACATAGTGGGGCTCGGCTGCGTGCTGCGAGTCTGCATACAAAAAGGGGGGGCCCATTACGGACCACCCCCTTATTCATTTTGGTACTCAATCAGCCTATGCGCCGGTCTTTGAATGACACCGTTGCCTTGTACTCTTCCACGCTGCCCACCCGCTTGATGCTGGCCCAGGTGCCCTTGTAATAAGGCACCACGTTGCGGTCAGTCCAGTCGGTCACCACGTCGCCGTGCACACCCTTGACGTAGCCGAACAGCATGAAGGTTTGGCCAGCTTTGAGCGCCTTGATCGGGTAAGCCATGGCGTAGGTGCTGCCAAAGTCATTGAAGACTTCGACCACATCGCCACCGGTCACACCCATTTTTTTGGCATCATCCAGGTTCATCTCGATGAAAGCCATGGGGTAGCGGTCACGCACAAAGCTGTTGTACTGGTCGTGGTAGGCGGTTTGCCAGACCTCATTGGCACGACCGCTGTTGATCCAGAAGGCATGCTTGTTCTTTTGCTCCTGCACACGCGCCGGCAGACCGGTATAGGGCGCAGGTTTGAACGAGGCTTTGCCGTCTTTGGTATCGAACTTGTTGTCGGCGTAATGGATTTCGGTGCCGATCAACTTGTCGCCTTCGACCTTGACGATCGGCAATTGCACACCGTTGTTGCCGGCTTTGCGCAGCAGTGCGTAAGTGGCCAGGTATCCGGTGTCGCCACCTTGGCTGTCAATCGGTTCCACGCCGGGGCGTCCGGCACGGCGGAAGCCGTCGTTAAAGGCATCTTCCTCGGTTTTCCAGTCAAAGCCTTCAAAGCGCTTGGCCATGGCAGCGTTGCCTTCCTTGGTGTACATGGCTTTGAGAGCGTTTGCAATGTCGGCCGCGATCAGGCAGTCGGCCTTCGCGGTTCCGGGCGGGTCCATGAACTTTTCCGACAAGCGCAGGCGACGCTCACCATTCATGGAGGTCAGGTTGATTTCACCCGGGTGTGCTGCAGGCAACAACATGTGCGCATCTTCAGCCACCACCGTGGGGTAAATGTTCATCGACACCACATACAAGCCACCCTGGTTCTTGCAGGCGTTGTAAATGATGTCAACCAACTGCTCGGTACTGGCGCCCTTGGCACGCGCGATTGCGTCGTTGACGATGCGGGCACGTCGTCGCAAGACCGTGCGGTGCTCTTCAGCGTTCAAGGTGGTCTGGAACGGGTTGGTGCCCCAGATGGTGTACATCAGGCCCTTGCCATTGATGATTTCCTTGTCGATATAGATCTTGCTGTTGCCGGGATACGGTGGGCGGGTATATCCCTCCTGGTGACCGCCCAAACGGCAAACACCGGTGCCGCGCCGACCTACGTTCTGCGAGGCCAACACCAGGCTCACCAAAGCGCTCTGGATGTTGTAGTTGTCATTGCCCCAGATGATGCCTTTCTCGTAGGCATGGAAGGTGCGCGGTGCATGACCCGACGCTTTGGGCTTGTAGGCCCATTCTGCCGCCTGCTTGAGCCTCGCCACAGAAATACCGGTTGTCTTGGCCCCATCTTCCAGGCTCATGTTGTTGGTTTTGAGGGCGTCTGCGAAACCGTTGGTGTGCTTGTCGATAAAGTCCTTGTTGTGCCAGCCTTGGGCCACCACGTAGGTAAACAAGGTGTTGAACAAGGCGGTATCAGAGCCAGGCTCGATGTCCAGATGCAGCACGTTTTCCTTGCCAGCCACTTGTTCGGCAATGGCCACCGTGGCGGTGCGACGCGGGTCGACCACAATCACTTTACCCGCCGCCACTGTCTCTTTGGGGAACCATTTGTTCTTTTTGTCAACGCTGGCACCCGAGATGTTGGGAATCCAGTGGTTCAGGAAGTAGTTGGACTGGGTCTCATACGGGTTGGCGCCAATGCAGAAAATGGTGTCTGACAACTGCGCGTCTTCATAGCTGTTGTTGAGCTCGCCAATGCCCATTTCGCGGGTGGCGTGGCACTCGGAGTTGTAGGCCGGGCGGTTGTGAATGCGAACCATCTGGGTCTTGAGCGCGCTGAACATCAGCTTGCCAGTTCCCCAGGTGTTCTCGAAGCCGCCGCCTGCACCGCCGTGATCGAAGCAGTCATAAACCAGGCCATCCGGGCCGTCGTTGTCGAGAATCTTCTTGGTCAGCCCGGCATAGATTGCCATGGCGTTGTCCCAGCCGGTATCAAACCACTGGTCACCCTTGAAGACACGCGGGGTTTTCAGTCGCTCACGGCCGACGCCGTCATGCGAATACATGTAGCTGGCCATGCGGCCGCCGCGTGTGGAGGACAAACCGCTGTTGACCACACACTCCTTGTCCGGCACCACCATGATGTTCCAGCGCTTGCCCACCTTGTCGGTGATGGTGTTGGTCATGGCCTTGGTCATGCAGACCTGCATCGGCGGCACTTGTTTGGTGAAATCAAGGCCCAGGGCATTTTGGTCAGCGGCACGACCACCTTCCTGGTTGGCATCCCATTTGTACACGTGGTAGCCGCAGCCCACGATGCAAAAATGGCAGGCCATGTTCGTTTTTTGAGCATCCTTCGGAGGCAGCGCAATGCGGTCATTGATGTTGGTAGACATGTGTTGTGCTCCTTACAGAATGTTGGACTGACGACCGTAGATCAAACCGTCCACACCCACGGCGTGCACCGTGTCGTTTTTGGCGTCGTAGCTGAGCTTGATGCTGGGCAGGTTTTCGGTGGCCTGGCCGCACACCATCTGGCCATGCTGCTCGGGGTCAAAAATGGAGAAATGGCAACCACATTTGAAAGTGCGGCTACCACCGTCGTACTGCACCGGGCAACCCATGTGGGTGCACATGGCGCTGTAGGCCACGATGTCGCCGTTGGGGCCGACACCACCTTGCACTGGTGTGCCCATCTTGATGGCGTAACACATCGAACTGTCATCAGGGTAGTTGAAGCTGACCGCTTCGTTGACCGGCATGCCCTTGACTTTGCCGACCGCCTTGGCTGGATAGGCAAGCGCAGTGGTGCCGCCTGCTGCGCCTTTTGCAGGCGTTGCTGCGTTGGCGTTATGAATCGGGATGACGACTGTGCCAGCGACGGCTGCCGCAGCGCCACCTGATTTCAAAAAGAATCGGCGACCTACTTTCATATCTTCCATGCTGTCTCCTGTTGGGGTTGATTGACGTAGCTAAACCGCAATAGGCATGCCAAAGTTGATGAAATATAAATCTAATAAATATCAATAACTTACGGTCGATTATTCCTACATATGTTTCGAATACGTAACAACTTAAGGGTTTTCCCCAGATGACCATGTTACGAATTCGTTATCTACTAGAAGCCAAATTTCTCATAAATAGAACAACGTATGCGACGCAGAATCTTGCTTGAATTCGGAGCCGCATGGAGCCTGCTGCAGGTCGGGGCCCAAGCTCAAGACCGCAAGCGCGCTGTGCCCTTGCGGATTGGTCTGACGGCGGTGATCCTGGCAGATCAGGCGGCATTTTTGACGCGTTGGAGTGACTATCTCGCTGCCCGCATGGGGGTGGAGGTGGTGTTTGTAGCTCGCGAGTCGTATCAGAACATTCTTGACCTGTTGTTTACCGATCAACTGGATGCCGCCTGGATCTGTGGTTACCCTTTTGTGCTGCATCAGAGCAGATTGCAACTGCTGGCGACACCGCTGTTCAACGGCAAGCCGTTTTACCAATCCTATTTGATTGGTCAGCAAGGCAGGAGAGCCCATTTGAGCAGCTGGAGTGACCTAAAAAATCAGGTGCTGGCGTACTCGGACCCGCTGTCCAATTCAGGCTGGCTGGTGGCCCAAACACAGTTGCAAGCTGTCGGCTTGACTCCCCGGGATTTGCGACGGACTTTCTTTGCCCACGGTCACCGCAACGTGGCAGAGGCTGTGGCTTCGGGTCTGGCACAAGCGGGTTGCATGGATGGCTACGTCTGGGAGACCATGCAATTGCAAAAAATGGCAGCGGTGGCGAAGACCGAGGTACTCTGGCGCTCCGACTGGTATGCCTTTCCGCCGATGGTGGCCAAGCGAGACGACAGCAACCCGGCGTTGTTGGCCCTGAGCGAAGCACTGCAGACCATGACGGCAGATGTGCCCGGCGCGAGCCTGCTTCGCGCCCTCAATCTCACCGGATTTGCCAAGCCCGATGCCATGCTTTTCGAGCCGATCAAGGCGCTGGCATCCAGCGTGAACCTGATCGGGGCGTAAGCCCGGAGACCAACCATGCTGTCACGCCTGCCCTACCGCATTCAGATCCCGACGGGGCTGGCCTTGGCGGTCATTCTCTCGGTGCTATTGGTGAGCGTGGTGGCGGCGCAAATCTCGGCTCGGACAGCGCGTCTCGAAATTGTCAGCACCGTGCAGCGTGTGGTGGATTTGCTGGTTGCGCAGGGCAAGCCATTGTTGGCACAGGACGACACCTGGCGTGCCTTCACGCTGTTGCGCAATACGGCGGCCTTGTTACCGCAGACCGGCAAAGATCAATCCCGCGCCGCGCTACTCGATGCCCAGGGGCGGTTTCTGGCGGGGTCGGACCCCTTGCGACTGCCCACCGGTGAGCAGGCTTTGGGCGTACCGATCAACGGCCGCTGGTTGCCCAAGACGAGTGACGCATCCAGGCCCATGACCCTGACCACGCCCGAAGGTGACATGACGCTGCTTGAACCGATTCGCAGTGACGACAATCAGGTGATTGGATTTGTATTGGCCGAGATTGATGCCGCCGCCTTTGACCCGGACTGGGCGGCGTTGTCCACACCGGCATTGATTGGAGCGGCACTCGCCATCATTGTGATGGTGCCGCTGGGCTGGTTGCTCGGGCGGCGCATGGCGCAGCCAATTGCCCAGACTGCCGACTGCATTGCCCAAATCGGACACGCCGACGCATCACAACTTCAAGCATTGCTGCCACAAGTTCAGGACCCCGAACTCAACCGAATTGCGGGTGCCGTGCGGCAACTCCTGACCGAGATGACTGCCCGTCAAGCCAACGAACAGCGTGCGCTGTCCTCCGAGAGGCTGGCGGCTGTGGGCCGTATCACCGCCGCAGTCGCCCATGAAATCAACAATCCATTGGCCGGCCTCATCACCGCGACCCGAACCCTGCGCCTTCACGGTGATGCGCCTGAAACCCGACATCGCAGCCTGGACCTGATTGAGCGCGGCCTGCAGCAAATTCGGACCATGACTACCGCGCTCTTACCGCAAGCGAAAGTGGAAGACCGTGACCTGACCCCGGACGATATGCAGGACATCCTCACGCTGGCCCGTGCGACAGCTGCGCAACATGCCGTGACCATCAGTTCGGAGTTGGCACAGCAATCTGAACTGTCCGTGCCCTCAACGGTGTTTCGCCAGGTGATGTTGAACCTGTTGCTCAACGCCATCAAGGCCGCAGGCCAGGCCGGCCAGGTGCATGCCAGCCTGAGCGCCGATGACGACAAGGTCAGCTTCGTCATTCTTAATACCGGTCGCCACTTGTCTGATGAACGCCTGCAGCAACGACTGACCTCCAACGACGGCAACGACCCCAACGGCTTCGGTCTTTGGATCTGCCATGAATTTGCGGTGCGTCACGGCGGCGGCTTCATGGCTGCCGATGCGGCCGACATCCCGCCCCCTTTCACCACCCGCCTGAGCTTCTGGCTCCCCAACCTGATCCATCATGACCCACAAAAACCTGCTGCTGATTGAAGATGACCTGATCCTGGGTGAGTCGCTGGTACAACGCTTTGAACTTGAAGGTGTCAGGGTCATCTGGTTGCGACGTCTGTCCGAGGCACAACTTCAAATCGATTCAGCCTGGGGCGCCATCGTCAGTGATGTGCGCTTGCCCGACGGTCTGGCGACAGAGTGGTACGCCCAGTTGCCGGCAGCCTGTCGGCAGTTGCCCTGGTATTTCCTGACCGGCTACGGCAGTGTCAACGATGCCGTGGGCGCGCTGCAAGCCGGTGCCCGCGAGTACCTGACCAAGCCCTTTGACACCGAAAAACTGGTCTCGGCTGTGATGGAAGTCCTGTCGGGTCACCTGGCGGTTGCCACCACGGTCCTTGGCATATCACCCGCCATGCGTCGTGTTGAGGAACTGGTGCACAAGCTCTCCAAACAAAAAACATCCGTGCTGGTGAGCGGTGAGTCGGGGGCGGGCAAGGAAGTGGTGGCGCAAATGATCCATAACCTGGACTTGCGCAGCAAAAAAGGGGCGTTTGTGGCGGTGAACT
>JAABRC010000086.1 GCA_011391115.1 Candidatus Egaibacter danicus
TCGGCGCAAGCGGGTACTGGACATGTTCGCCAGAGTGCATCTACCGGATCCACAGCGCATCTTCGATGCCTATCCACACGAACTCTCCGGCGGGCAGCGTCAGCGCATCGTGATCGCCATCGCCCTGATACTGCGGCCAGCGCTGCTCATTTGTGATGAGCCGACGACAGCCCTGGATGTCACTACACAAGCCGAGATACTGCGCCTCATCCGGGAGATGCAGCAGGAAACCGGCACAGGTGTGCTTTTCATCACCCACGATTTTGGCGTGGTGGCTGACATTGCGGACGAAGTGGTGGTGTTGCAACTGGGCAAGCAGGTTGAGCGGGGCACCAAGGAACAAGTACTGGGGCGTCCGACACACGCTTACACGCGCATGCTGTTGCAAGCTGTACCCAAGCTGGAACCCTCTCGCCCACCGGTGAGCGACCAAGCCAAAGCCTTGCTGGACGCCACAGACATAGCGAAAGAATACCGGTCAGGCTCCTGGCCCAAACGGCGGGTCGTATCCGCTGCCAGTCAGTTTTCATTGCGCCTGCACGAAGGTGAAACGATCGGCATCGTGGGCGAGTCAGGCTCTGGAAAATCTACGGTGGCCCGGTGTATTGCAGGCCTGATTGAACCCACTGGGGGCAAGGTCATGCTGCACGGCCATGAACATCTCGACAACAAAAGGGTTCGCCTGTCCGCGTTTCGTCGCTCCGTTCAGGTGGTGTTTCAAGACCCCAACCGCTCCCTCAACCCGCGCCGAACGGTCGGGCAGTCCATCGTGGAAGGACCGGTCAACTTCGGGGTGGAACCGCGCAAGGCCTGGCAACGTGCCGAGGAGCTCATGGAACTGGTCAGGCTGCGCCCGGATGCACTGAACCGCTACCCCAGCGAGTTCTCGGGGGGTCAGCGCCAGCGCTTGTGCATCGCACGCGCTCTGGCGTGCGAACCCCGGGTGCTGATCGCTGATGAAGCCGTCTCGGCCCTGGATGTTTCTGTACAGGATCAGATCCTCAAGCTGCTAAAAGAGATCCAGGAACGTCTTTCACTGGGCATCCTTTTCATCACCCACGACCTGCGTGTGGCCAGCAACATCTGCGATCAGCTGATCGTCATGCACAAGGGTCGCATCGTGGAACGGGGACTTGCGAGCGAGGTTCTGCTCAAGCCCCAACAAGATTACACCCGCGCCCTGCTGGCTGCAGCTCCTGGTCAACACTGGACATTTCACGCATGACATCACCCCTTTACGCATGGACTGCCCAGCAGTTGCTCGTGCACTACGCCAACGGTTCTCTGTCCCCGGTCGAGGTCACGAAGTCGGTACTGAACAGGATCACCGCCTGTGAGCCCCAGATTCATGCGACCTGGATATCGAACGCCGCAGAAGCGCTGGCGCAGGCTGCAGCTTCAGAAAAGCGCTGGATTCAAGGTGAACCGACCGGGCCACTGGACGGGGTCCCGTTCACGCTCAAGGAGAACATTGCCACCCAGGGCGTTCCGGTGCCCCTGGGCAGCGCAGCAACCGAACTGATCCCGGCTAAAGCAGATGCCCCTGCCGCAGCAAGGATGCTGGAGTCAGGTGCCGTGCTGGTGGCCAAAACGACCATGCCCGACTTTGGCGTGCTGGGTGCTGCCGCCTCCAGTTTTCATCCACTCACGCGCAATCCCTGGGACACCCGGCTCAATACCGGCGGCTCAAGTTCGGGTGCTGGTGCTGCCGCTGCTGCGAGTTACGGTCCGCTGCACCTGGGGACAGATATTGGTGGTTCCGTCAGGATTCCAGCCAGTTTTTGCGGTGTATTTGGATTCAAGCCCAGTCAGGGACGCGTGCCTGCAGACCCACCAGCGGCCGCTCGCGTGATCGGCCCCTTGACCCGTACGGTGGAAGACGCTGCACGGCTCATGAGCGTCATCGCCAGGCCCGACGAGCGTGACCACACCAGCCTGCCTGCGCAAGAGATTGCCTGGCTCGATCTTGGAAGAAACGTCCGAGGCCTTCGCATCGGCCTCTGGATGAATCCCGCTGCGCCGTGGCAAGTAGACCCTGAGGTCAAGGACGCTGTCGAGGCAGCAGCGCGGCTGTTTGAACAAGCGGGTGCGATTGTCGAGCCCGTTATGGACTGGACCACGCCTGAGATGTACATGGGCATACTTCATTTTTTTGCGATGCGATGCCGCAACGATTTGCAAGGCATGCCTGCCTCACGCGCGGCCATGGCTGCCAGCTACGTTCACGAAGCCGCCGGCTTCGCGGACAAGCTGAGCGCTGACGACGTATTTCGTGCTTTCTATCGCATGCACAGCATGCAGGCGGCCACGGTGCGCGCCACGCAACCGTATGACTACATCCTGTCGCCCACGTCCCCCGTGCTGCCATTTGTGGCTGAGGCGATCAACAGCGGCAGTGAAAGTCGCATGAAGGATGCCCACTTCACGATTGTGTTCAACCAATCCGGGCAGCCAGCCGCATCCATACCATGTGGGCACTCGTCTACCGGCATGCCCATCGGCTTGCAGATTGCAGGACGCCGGCACGACGATCTGGGCGTGCTGCAAATGGCACAGGCCTATGAAACCATGCGTGCGCCCATGCACCCGTGGCCGCTGCTCTCTTCGAGCCTTTGAACTCTCCTTTGCTCTTCACCGGACACACATGTACCCGGTACACGTCAAGGTATAAAAAATGGATGCCAATGCACCCCAAGCCCTGTTCACAGGCACACAGCCAGTAACTGAGGCCAACCGATTCGATGAAGGACGTCTGAGCGCCTGGATGCAGGCACATGTACCGGGTTTCAGCGGCTCCATGAGCGTGGCGCAGTTCAAAGGCGGACAGTCCAACCCCACCTTCCTGCTGGCAACCAGCGGGCAGCGCTACGTGCTGCGGCGCAAGCCCATGGGTGAGCTCCTGCCATCAGCCCACGCGGTGGACCGCGAGTTCCGCGTCATCCGCGCACTGGCCGGCACTGAGGTGCCGGTGGCTCAGGCCCATGCGCTGTGCGAAGACCCGTCTGTTATCGGATCGGCCTTCTATGTGATGGACCATGTGGAGGGCCGCATTTTCTGGGACCCGACCCTGCCCGGTATGGTGCCCGATGAGCGCGCCGCTATCTTCAACGAACTCAACCGAGTTCTGGCCGCGCTTCACCAGGTGCACCCAGCCAGCGTTGGGCTGGCCGACTACGGCCGCCCCGGGGCTTACCTAGAGCGCCAGGTGGCACGCTGGACGCGCCAGTACAAGGCGGCCGAGACGGAACCCATCGAGGCGGCCGACCGCCTGATGGAATGGCTGCCAAGCCACATCCCGCCGGAGGGGGCGACCCGTCTGGTGCACGGTGACTACCGCATCGACAACGTGATTTTCCATCCCACCGAGCCTCGCATCCTCGCGGTTCTGGACTGGGAACTCTCTACCCTGGGCGATCCGCTGGTGGACTTTGCCTACCACTGCATGAGTTGGCGCATGCCGCAGACCTCGCGCGGACTGGCAGGCGTGAACGTCGTGGCACTGGGCATCCCCAGTGAAGCGCACTACCTGGCTCACTACCTGTCGTACACCGGCCACCAATCGGCGGTGCCCGCGCGAGACTGGAACTACTACCTAGTGTTCAACATGTTCCGCCTCGTGAGCATTTTACAGGGTGTGGCCAAGCGCGCCCAGCTGGGCAACGCATCCAACGCCAGTGCCGTGGCCACTGGCAAGCGGGCCCGTCCACTGGCCGAGCAGGCTTGGGCACTGGCCCAGACCCTTTAAACCCCACCCATTATTCCGAACGGAGCCCCATGGATTTCGACCATTCCCCCAAGGTCCAGGACCTTCAAACCCGTGTACGCGCCTTCATGGACGAGCACATCATCCCGGCCGAACCGGTTTTCAAGGCGGAGATGAAAGCCTTTCGCGCCCAAGGCAACCCCTGGCAGGAGCCACAGGTGATCGAAGCGCTCAAGCACAAGGCACGGGCCGCCGGGTTGTGGAACTTGTTTCTGCCTGAATCATCAATGGGCGCGGGCCTGTCCAACTTGGAATATGCGCCACTGGCCGAGATCATGGGGCGCTCGATCATCGGTTCTGAGCCCTTCAACTGTTCGGCGCCCGACACCGGCAACATGGAAACCATCGTTCGTTACGGTACACCCGCAC
Organism: Candidatus Egaibacter danicus; assembly: GCA_011391115.1. Next base: position 4,133 of record JAABRC010000086.1, read on the forward strand.
AACAGGAACGCTGGCTGCGGCCCTTGCTGGACGGCAGTATCCGTTCGGGATTTGCCATGACCGAACCGGCTGTGGCGTCCAGCGATGCCACCAACATCGAAGCTCGCATTGAACGCGACGGCGACCACTACGTCATCAACGCGGTCAAGTGGTGGACCAGCGGCGCCAACGACCCGCGTTGCAAGGTGCTGATTTTCATGGGCAAGACCAACCCCGACGCACCCAGGCACTCCCAGCAGTCCATGATCCTTGTGCCCATGGACACCCCGGGCGTGGAAATCCTGCGGTCGCTGCCGGTGTTCGGCTACGACGACGCACCGCATGGACATGCCGAGATCCGCTTCACCAACGTGCGCGTGCCGGTGGAAAACATCCTGCTGGGTGAAGGCCGTGGCTTCGAGATCGCTCAAGGACGTTTGGGTCCTGGTCGCATCCACCACTGCATGCGCGTGATCGGCCGCGCCGAGCGCGCACTTGAAGACATGTGCCGCCGTGCGAGCCAGCGCACTGCCTTCGGGCGCACCTTGGCCGAACAGGGGGTCACTCGCGAGCGCATCGCGCAGTCACGCATCCTGATTGATCAGGCGCGCTTTCTGGTGCTACACGCGGCTTGGAAGATGGACAAGATGGGCAACAAGGCTGCCAGACAGGAGATCGCCATGATCAAGGTGGCTGCCCCGACCATGGCGCTGCAGGTTATCGACTGGTCTATGCAAGTGCATGGCGGCGCCGGCGTGAGCGACGACTTTGGTCTGGCTCGCGCCTACGCCTCTACACGTACGCTGCGCTTTGCCGATGGCCCGGACGAGGTGCACCGCAACGCCATAGCCAAAGAAGAAATTGCCCGCGTCCTGGCCCGGAAGTCATGAACACCCTGCACCATGCTCACTGGCCGCCTGCGCTGCCCCACAAGCTGACCCTGCCCGAAACCAGCCTGTGGTTCAACGCCGAGGTCTCAGCCCGGCGCTACCCGGACAAGCCCTTCATCATCTACTACGAGGCCCCGCTCAGCTTCTCCCGTTTCAAAGACGAAGCGGAACGCCTGGCGGGCTATTTGCAGCTGGTGTGCGGGGTGCAGACCGGTGACCGTGTGCTGCTGAACCTGCAGAACAGCCCCCAGTGGGCCATTGGCTACTACGCCATATTGCGCGCCAATGCGGTGGTGGTACCGATCAATCCGATGAACATGACCGAGGAGCTGGCGCACTACGTGGAGGACAGCGGCGCACGCGTGGCAATCACAGCGCAGGATCTGCTGCCTCAGATGCTGCCACTGCTAAAAGGACACCGCACCGACACGGTCCCCGCCGCACTGGAACATGTGGTTGTGGCAACCTACAGCGACTACCTGCACGCCCCCACGGACCTTCGGCTGCCCGACCTCGTGACCGCCCAGCGCCAGCCGTTACACGGTACCGGTCTGCACGGCTGGGCCGATGCTCTGGCCGCTAACCAGCCTCCCACCCCCCACACCGTCGGACCAGATGACCTGTGCGTCCTGCCCTACACCTCGGGCACCACCGGCCACCCCAAAGGGTGCATGCATACCCACCGCAGCGCCCAGTGCACCACCATTGGTGGCGCGCAATGGTTCAGCAACACCCAGGATGCGGTCATGCTGTCGGCACTGCCCTTCTTTCATGTCACCGGAATGACCGGCGGCATGAATGGCCCGCTGTTCCTTGGGGCCACCACCGTGGTGATGTCGCGTTGGGACCGCGAGACTGCTGCTGCGCTCATGCAGCGCCACAGCGTTACGGGTTGGCTGGCCATCACCGCCATGGTCGTGGATTTTCTAGTGAACCCACGCCTGGATGAGTACGATCTGTCGCGATTGGCGGGCATTCGTGGGGGTGGTGCTGCCATGCCGGCTGCGATGGCGCAGAAACTCAAGGATTTGCTGGGGCTGGACTTTGTCGAGGGTTATGGCATGTCCGAAACCATCGCTGCCACCCACCTCAACCCGTCACACCGTCCCAAGGCACAGTGCCTGGGCATTCCGGTGTTCAACGTCGATGCACGGATCGTCGATCCGGTCACGCTGAAGGAGTTGCCGCAAGGCGAGACAGGCGAAATTGTGGTGCATGCACCCCAGGTCATGCAGGGTTACTGGCGCAATGCGAAGGCCACCGCTGAGGCGTTCATTGAGATTGATGGTCAGCGCTTTTTGCGAACCGGCGATCTGGCCTTGACTGATGAAGATGGCTATTTTTTTATGGTCGATCGTCTCAAACGCATGATCAACGCCAGTGGATTTAAGGTCTGGCCGGCAGAGGTGGAGGCGCTCATGTACAGGCACCCAGCCATTCTGGAGGCTTGCGTGATCGGCGCCAGCGATGCCAAACGGGGTGAAACCGTCAAGGCGGTGGTGGTGCTGCGACAGGAACAACGCGGCCAGGTAAGCGAACAAGCCATCGTCGCTTGGGCCCATGAACACATGGCCGCCTACAAGAGTCCGAGGATCGTCGAGTTCGTGAACGAACTCCCCAAGTCTGCAACGGGCAAGATCATGTGGCGGCATCTGCAAGAGCACCAAGACCAGCAGGATCGGCTTCAGGGAACGCCGACTGCATCCTGAAACATCCGCAGGCTCTTGCCTGCGCGCTGCAGAACTGCAGAACTGCAGAACTGCGAATCCTGCCTCTGGTCTGTACAGTCAAAGGCTTGGGCGACCCTTCAAGAGCCTTGCCGCTGCTTTCATAAATCTATCTCAACCACGAACAGGTCTGTAATCAGATTTGTCACTCTCCGAACCCATCCATGACCTATCCCAACACCCAACTGTTCATCAACGGCCATTGGCAGGATGGCTCGGAAGGCAAAACCTTGCCTGTGGTCAATCCTGCGACCGGTCAGGAAATCGGAACAGTGGCACACGCCTCGCGCATCGATCTGGACGCGGCCCTGGAGGCCGCACAAAAGGGTTTCAAAACCTGGCGCAACATGAGCGCACAAGAGCGTGGAAAGATCATGCGCAAGGCTGCCGCGCTGCTGCGTGAACGCGCCGCAACCATAGCCTCTGTACTGACACAGGAACAGGGCAAACCACTGGGGGAAGCCAAGGCAGAAGTGATGTCTGGCGCCGATATCCTCGACTGGTTCGCCGAAGAGGGTTCGCGCACCTATGGACGCATCGTCGCGTCCCGCGCCAACCCGGCTATTCGTCAAATGGTGCTGAAGGATCCTGTGGGACCAGTCGCGGCCTTCACACCGTGGAATTTCCCCATCAACCAGGTGATCCGCAAAGTCGGCGCAGCCTTGGCGGCCGGTTGCTCGATGTTGGTCAAGGGCCCTGAAGAGACACCTGCAAGTCCGGCTGCATTGGTCCAGGCATTTGCTGACGCTGGCTTGCCTGAGGGCGTGCTGGGTCTGGTGTACGGCACCCCTGCTGAAATTTCTGGCTACCTGATTCCCCATCCGATCATTCGAAAGATCACTTTCACGGGCTCTACACCCGTGGGGAAACAGCTGGCAGCCCTGGCCGGCCAGCACATGAAGCGCGTGACGATGGAACTGGGCGGACATGCCCCAGTGATCATCTGTGAAGACGCCGATAT
>JAABRC010000087.1 GCA_011391115.1 Candidatus Egaibacter danicus
GCCTTGAGACGAACCAAGGTTCCTTTGCCGAATCCGGAACTCGGGGCAGGTGGGTTGATTGCCGATTTTGGCTTGAGGGTTGATTGGCCGGAAAGGGACGCTATAAGGAATAACTTTTGTTTTCGCAGCTTCTCCAATATTTCCGGGCTTGCGCCAAGCATCGCCATCAGCCGCTCAAGCGTGTCAAGGTCACGATAGGCATCCGCGTCGTTCAAACCGGCTGTTGGCGCATGCGCCCAGCGGTTGCGTATGGTCTGTGCCTCTTTAAGCCAGTTGCGGGCGGCGATTGGCCAAGCAAGCGCCTGCGCAAGTTCATACCAGTTTTTGTCAACGAGTCGCAGTAATGCGGCGATGTCCAGCTTTTCAAGTGAGGTGATACCGCCTTGGCGGAGATACTGTTGCTGCTGATACGTCAGTTGATCCACGACCAGCGTCTGCCACCAGTCCGGTGAAAGCTGTGGCAAATGGGAGGCAAGAAGCTGAAGACACTGCTTGCCGAGTAGATCGAGGGGTGACTTGTCCATCGGGTTTGGGGTTTGTACCGTTGGTTACGACACTGGAATAGTAACCCCGGCGGGTCATCGTCTTGCTGTTCGATCAGCGTGCCTTGATTTTGCAGCGCGGCGCCTTCTTTCAGCTCGTGATTTTCCTGATCCTTTTGCTTACCCTGTCGAACAGAGTTAAATGCGGCTCCCCCCAGTTTTCGCTGTCAACATCGGGCAGCGCGGCAGCAAACTTTTTCGCCGCCGACAATTTGACGTTGTCCGCTACCCCGGCCAATTGCGTGCGCAACTGGCGCTGGGCATGCCGGTTCAATGTGCACTGGCCTGCCAGTTGAATCAACAACCAATCCAGCAGCAAGGCCCAGGCGGTTTCCCGATTGTCTGCTTTTTTGGTCACGGCTTGTATCAGTTTGGCGATGTCTTGGGGGACCTTATCAATTCCAATAACCTGGAGTGCCTCACCAAAAGTTTTGGCCTTGAGGGAAGCGTCATTGAGCTCAACAAGCAGTTCGACGGGCGTGAGAAGTCCGTTGGGCATGAGAAGGTCGCTGGGCGTGATGAAGAGCACGTCGTCGGATTCAGTTGCCCTGCGCAAGAATACGGGAATCTCACAACGAAGTATGTCGCCAGTGGCCTGCGTATCGACTGATCGATCACGTGTGCGCCAGAGACTTGCCGTTGCCATGGAAGAGTAGTCGATTTGTTTCATGCTGCGCTCAATCAGGCTTTCCCTGACGCTGCCAACGCCACCCCAGCCCGCCGCAAGCATTTGATCAACTTGTTGCAATGCCGGCAGGCCGATTGCCTTCTCGCCGTCGGCGCGAATATGCACCAAAGTCAAATTGGTTTGCTCACTGACCAACTGATATTTCAAAGCCAGTGCCAGCGCTTCTTCGTTTGAGGACGCTTCAATCATTCGTCTGGCACCCGTCATTCGCGTCGCGGTGCCCTGCACATCGGCACTGAGGATTTCCGCTTGCACTTGTGCGCACCGCCCATCGGCTTGCCAGACCAGCACCGGCGCACTGCTGGGCGCAATGGCAAATTGCGCAAACACATGCACCGCCTCGCCGTCAATCAACTGGCGGGGCAGTTTCGATTGCCACAGCGGTTTATCTCCCCAATTCACTTCCATACCGATAGCGTGTGCTGAACGCATCCGCTTGAACATACGCATCACGGCCTGGGCTATGTCCTCGTTGGGCGAGACCAACTCACACGCACCGCCCGATTTTTCTGCCAGATCACGCAGCAGACTCTCAGCCGGAGCACTGCCAACGCCAACGGCAAAAATGCGCTGCCCCGATTTTGCAGCCGAAGACGCGATATGTTCAATGTCCCACACCTCACCATCGGTGATCAGCAACACGGCGGCATCTTGCACATTGTTTTTCGGGGCCTTAATATCGAAGGTCGATAGCAGTGCCTGGTTGAGCTCTGTGCCGCCTAGGTTGGCATCCGTCAACTTCAGCGCTTGAGCGAGTACATTGCCCACGAAGCGAGATGTGCAGGGTTCCATCTTGGCAGCGACGTGCTCAACGGTGCTGCCAAACTTGCTGTAGGACGCATGGTCTGCCGAATTCAGGTGCTGGAATACCTCGTGCAATGCAGCGCGTGCCTGAGCAATACTGTCGCCACCCATGGAGCCTGAACAGTCCACCAGAATTTTCAGAAGCAGCGGTGCCTCTTCTTGCGCGGGCAATTTCGGGCAGAAACTCGCCAGCACGGCATGTTGCTCGCCGTCAGGCGCCGTCACCGCAAAGCACTGCCCTTCCAGGCCATCGAGGCTAAGGATGAAGTCACGGTCGAGCATGGCACCCTGTTCCAGATGCACCGATATGCCGCCGTCCATAGCAGCGATATTGACCTTGTGGCTGGGGCAACTCAGGTTTGCTTTTGCCTCCTGACGGCAAACGTCGAGCTTGAGCGTGAAGGGGTACTTCACCAGTGGGTCCACCGCGTCGGTTTCATGGGGTGCCAAACCACCCTGACGATGTGCATCACCAAAGCGCGGTGCGATGGTGGTCGGGATCGTCAGGCGGATGCGGTCCTGCTCAAAGTGCAGCAACTGCACGTATTCAATCTCGATCACCGCTTCCTCACCGGCCATGAGGTTGCCCAGGTTGGCGGTGTACAGGCCACCCGCCGATTTCTCCACCATGACCGGGGTGTTGCCCTCGTCGATAGCCTTTTCGTACTTCTCGGTGGCCTGCTTTTTCGCCACCACTGCGGCCTGCATTCGCTTGCCGTTCAGTTCCACATTCATGCCCAGCAGCACTGCACCCCAGGCCAGGGGAAAGGTGTAGACCGTCTCCAGGTTCTTGCCGGAGTCGTTGCGGTAGCTCTGGCGCACTTTGACGCTGAGCATCAAACCATCGAGCCGTCCATCGATATGCACCGATTTCAGGGATACAACTTCACCGTCGGTACTGACGAATGTGCTTGGCTTTGTCTTCTTGTTCATTTTGCTTTTCCATGTAAATCTTGGTAGGCTTGCATGACAGCGCGTACGAGAGTGCGAACCTGCGCTGGGCTCAGACCAGCTTGTTCTGGGGATATTTCCAGCTCGACCCCGTCTGCAATGAACAAGTGGCTGCGAACCTCGACCGAACCGGGTTTGCGCTCGCGCGGCGGCACAGGTGGCGCTTCGCCAGAGAGGACTTCACGGATGCGCTCGAGCGAGATACCAGCCTGGCTGAGTTGACGGATTTTGAGGAGTTGTTCGAGGTGTTCGGTTAAGTAGTACGCCGCCTTGGTTTCCCCAATGGGCCGATCAACCAGTCCGATCTGGATGTAGTAGCGCACCGTGCGCTTGGGCGTGTCGCTCAAGGTGCAGAGTTCGTCGAGGGTAAAGGTGGTGGTGTCTTGCATGGTGCTGATTTGCATCTTGATTTATTATGCCGCAATTACTGACAATTACAACTGTGTGAATAAATCAACACATCACGAAGATCAAAATATGACAATGACTAGCCCCACCTTGACGCTCTACATCGCCCTGCAAACAGCTTTCGATCACTTCAATGACCGACTGTTTGGCGGGCGGCTACCTCACTGCTTGCTCACATTGCGTTCCGCCAGCCGGGTCTATGGCTACCACCATGCCGGTCGGTTCATATCGCCGGACGGCAAGGTGCTCGACGAGCTGGGGATGCACCCGGGGTTCTTTACCCTGCAACCGATCGAGAGCGTGATGTCAACACTGGTTCATGAGATGGTGCATCACTGGCAGAACCATGCCGGCACACCCAGCCCCACGAATCCACACAACCGGGAATGGTCCGACAAAATGGTGTCCTTGGGATTGCAGCCCTCCCATAACGGGCTACCCGGTGGCAAGCAGACCGGGCGGTCGATGAGCGATTACATCCTGCCAGATGGTGCGTTCTTGATTGCTTGCCGCGACCTGAGCGCAAGTGGGTTCACCCTGCCATGGCTGGATAGACATGCGCCTGCCAAACCCGAATTGCAGGTGGCACATCAGCGCGCCTTGGAGACTGCCGGAATTTTGATAGAAATGACACCGGCACCGATTGCTGTCTTACCCGCCGAGGTGGCCGGTAAACCCTCTGTGTGGTCACCACCACCCAAGAAGCCGCCAACGCGGTTCAAATTCAGTTGCCCGCAATGTGAGACCAAAGCCTGGGCGGCGGCTGACGCGGTAATTCTTTGCGGAGTGTGCGAGGTGAGGTTACGTTTTTGACAACACGTTTCAATTGGGCGGCCAAGAAGTTGCCATTGGTACCGGTCACCGCAAACTGCGAGCAGGTAGCCACCTTTCCAATATGGCGGCAACATAGGTTTTCCCCAGCATATGACCTGCATTTGGAACAACCGTTACATCAAGACCTAAGTGCCCAGCAAGTTTGAGAACACTTTTTGGGTTGCTCTGCCAGTCTTGTTCGCCAACATGAATTTCGCACTGCTTAGGTATGGGAAAGGCTCCACTCTCCGCAAGTTTCATTAATTTTTCGGCGTGAGGGGGAATGAAGCCCAACCTGGTTTCCTCGTTTGAAAATTCCCCGACGATGGGTGACAACAACAAGACTTTGCCGATGTACGGTGCCGTTTGGGCCTGAGCGTGCAAGAACAAATAGGCACCAAATGAATTGGCGATGACGTGTGCATCCTCATGCCAGCAGAGCGATGTCAGGTCTTGAGCGACTAAAGCCACCTGCTCCCTAAATGGCAGGGTTTTGAAGCCGCCCACTGTTTCTCTACCGATGACGTCAAAGCCCCGGCTGAGCAGACCCTCGCCCAATCCCGTTTCAAGGTGACCGCCATGGCCAGGAAGATAGTAGATCGAACGGGTCATATTTTTAGAATTGGTAGAGCTTGCTCAACGGCGGATGATGAATTCAGAAAGGCCTCAATCCTATTTTCGGTGCATCTGCCGTCGTAGTCGGAAGCAATGCTACAGCGGAACGGAGTGGAGGCAGACAATGGCGTCAGCATTATGGAATTTGATCTACACGTTTTGATGCCTTCCGTAAGCCGTCATTGGTGACGGACTCCTCTTGGTCGAGTCCGGGTGGCCACTTTGGCGAAAGGTTCGCCACATAGCTGCCTGTCGATCCGTAGGTGGCAACGGCCGCTTTGGGCCAGGCAGATCGCAAATTTCTACGACCGGATACGCTGCGTTGCGGGTTTACGTTTTTCCCCATACCTGACGCTCAGTTTTGAAAGTCGGGTTCAGAGAAAGTTGTCTGGCTTCAGTAGACCCGTTGGAGCCGCTCACCACTGGCGGCTATCTGGCGGTTCAATTTCGAGTTTTAGTGACCTGCCAGCGACCATTCATACGGCCTGCAATTTGCCCGTGTGACTGTTCAGATTTCTGAAATGCTATCCTTGTTGCTGTCCGTCGGGCCTCTGATAGCTACTTCGAGTTGGCCAGGATTTGCGTTTCGTTTGGTGACATCAGTTGTGATACCAATACTGAAGTTGCCGCCAAGGCCATACCCAACAAAGCCACGCCACTCCAAAACGTGACCGATTGGCCCAGAAAGGTCCAACTCACCATGCCGCACATGGCACGGGGCTCGAACACCTCTGGCAACCAGGTGTCCAGTGGCATCCAATCCGGAAACCCCTTGAAACGTTTGCAACTGGCTTCCCCTCCTTCACTGACCACCCGCTCAAGGTCCAACAACAAAGTGACACGGTAAAAACTCCAGCCCAAAGCGCCAAGCCATGCGGCTAACCCGATAAGACGCATGGCCAGATACTTGGGCGCCAATGCCCCAATCAGACCCGCCACGGCGATGCCAAGGACGCCTGTGCGAACATAAATGCATTCGTTGCAGGGCTCGACCTGCAATACATGCTGCAGATAAAGGGCAACCCCATCCAATGTCAGCGCAATGACCGTCAGCAGCAGCCATGGCCCGCGCTTTGACGACAGAGACTGGCTGGTTGTCAGCAAGTTTCTCACCACGTCATTTCACCAGTGTTCACCTTGGCGCCAATGTCCAGCGACATGGCGCCATCGTTCAACTGGGGGTGGGACAGCTTCATGGCGTTGATCAACTCGGCGCTGGTCTTGCTGGCGGCCAGATTCTTCTCGAAGCTCAGCAAATAACCTTTGGTGAATGTGATGGCGCTGGCGTCGACCGCGGCGCCGGCTTTCATGTGACCGGGCACGACCAGTTCGGGTTTGAGTGCCGCCATCTCGTCGAGCTGCGCCACCCAAGCGGCGCGCAGGGCCGGGGTTTGTGTGTCGGCGGTCCACACATGCATGTTGCCAAACACGCCAATGTTGCCGACGATGGCCTTGATGGATGGAATCCAGGCATACGGGCGGTGCGCGAGCGGGCCATGCGTGCCGCGGATCTCAATCGTCTGGCCTTCCAGCGTCAAGGTGTTGCCTTCCAGCGCGCGCGGCACCACCGGCTTGCGCGGTGCATTGGCGCCCATCTTGGGGCCCCAGAACGCGACCTTGCCCGCCAGCTTGGCGGTCAATTTCTCCAGCACGGCGGGGGTGCTGACCACGTCGACCTTTGGGAAGAACTCTTTCAGGGTTTCCACGCCGAAGTAGTAGTCGGGGTCGGCCTGGCTCACATAGATGGTGGTGAGTTGTTTGCCACTGTCGAGCACGTTGGCGGCAATGCGCAGCGCGTCGGCACGGGTAAAGCCGGCGTCAATCAACATGGCTTCCTTTTCGCCATAGAGCAGCGTGGAATTGACGTTGAAGCTGTTGCCGTCGGCGTTGTACACCTTGACGTTTAATGGCTGGGCGGCTTGGGCTGTGAAGCTAACTGCCAGAGAGGTAGCGAGTACGGTGGTGCGAATCATGGAAACTCCTGTGGGTTATTCGAATAAGAACGCTCAGCAGCGTTGGAATGAACTTTAGTTTCAATATCTGCGCAGATAAACCCCATAATTCGACCATTAATGTTTCATCAAGTGAGCAAATCATGGATCGATTGACCGCGATGCAGGTGTTTGTGGAGGTGGCCCAGAGTGGCAGCTTCAGCGCCACGGCCGACAAGCTGGACATGTCACGCGCCATGGTGACGCGTTATGTGGGTGAACTGGAGCAGTGGCTGGGCGCGCGCCTGTTGCAGCGCACCACCCGAAGCGTCACACTGACCGATGCGGGCGAGAGTTGCCTGCGTCGCAGCCAGCAAATGCTGGCACTGATGGAGGACGTGGAGGAGGAGACCAGCAGCCACGACGGTGACCTGCGCGGGCAGTTGCGCATCACCTGCAGCATGTCGTTTGCCTATGCGCAGCTGGCTTGCGCAGTGGTGGATTTTTTGAAGCTGTATCCGCAACTCAAGATTGACCTCAATGCCAGCGAGGGCGCGCTCAATCTGGTGGAGGCACGCATCGACCTGGCCATCCGCATCAGCGCTGAGCCGGACCCCATGCTCATAGGTCGCGTGCTGGCGCCGTGCACCTCGGTGCTGGTGGCCTCACCGGCTTATCTGGCAGAGCATAATGTCCCGCAGACCCCGGCAGACTTGACGACACATCGCTGTTTAAGCTATGCCAACTTCGGCAAAAGTGTCTGGAAGCTCAGCCGGGGGGGCGAACAAGCCCAGGTCAGCGTGGCCAGCCACTTTAGTGCCAATGAGGCCACGGCCTTGCTGCGGGCTGCTTTGGCTG
>JAABRC010000088.1 GCA_011391115.1 Candidatus Egaibacter danicus
AAATAACCCGGTTTTGAACGTCGCCATCGGGAGAGACGATGATCACGAGCAGACGGCGCTCGGACAATCGCAGGAACTCAATGTGGCGAAACACCGACGAGCGGCGCGGCGCCATCACCACGCCCACAAACTGGGACAGACTGGAAAGCAGGTTGGCGGCGTTGGAGATGACTTTTTGCGGTTGATCGGGCGCGAGGCTCTGGGCCGCAAACTGGCTGTGTCCTACGGTCAGCATGGTGTCCACAAACAGCCGGTAGCCACGGGCAGTCGGAATTCGCCCGGCTGACGTGTGGGGGCTGACGATCAACCCCATATCCTCCAGATCGGACATGACATTGCGAATGGTCGCCGGTGACAGCTCCAGCCCGGAAGCCCTGGATAACGTGCGTGACCCCACTGGCTGTCCGTCAGCTATGTAGCGCTCAACCAGCGCTTTCATCAACAACTTGGCACGATCGTCGAGCATGTCTTCATTTTAGTGATGTAATTTGCAGATGAAATCTAAATTCCGGCACATCGCCCTGATTGGTAAATACCATGCGGTGTCGTCGGGCACATCGGGAGCTTCATCCCGAAGCGCCCTGGAAGAGATAGCCCATTTTTTGCATCGGCAGGGCTGTGATGTGGTGCTGGAGCTTGAAACGGCCACCAACATGGGCCTGACCGGCTATCAGGTGATGGACGTGGACGCCATTGGCGCCCACTGTGATCTGGGTCTGGTCGTGGGAGGCGACGGCACCATGCTGGGCATCGGTCGACGCTTGGCCCGATTTGGGGTGCCGCTGATTGGTATCAACCAGGGAAGACTCGGTTTCATCACGGATATTCCGTTTGACCATTTTCAATCGGCGCTGGAGCCCATGCTGCGTGGTGAATACGAGGAGGATCACCGCGGGCTGATGCAAGGCAAAGTCATGCGGGACGGACACTGTGTATTTGAGGCACTCGCCATGAATGACGTGGTGGTCAACCGGGGGGCCACGTCCGGAATGGTGGAGTTGCGGGTGGAGGTGGACGGGCATTTTGTGGCGAACCAGCGGGCAGACGGCTTGATCATCGCCACGCCAACCGGCTCCACCGCCTACTCCCTGTCTGCCGGTGGACCCCTGCTTCACCCTTCCATTCAGGGCTGGGTACTCGTCCCGATTGCGCCGCATACACTATCAAACAGGCCCATAGTTCTCGCCAACGTTGCGGAAGTAGCTATAGAAATAGTAGCAGGGCGTGATGCCAGCGCCAACTTTGACATGCAATCCCTCGCATCCCTGCTACACGGCGACCGGATCGTCGTGACCCGCTCCGAGCATCATGTGCGTTTCCTGCACCCCAGGGGCTGGACCTATTTCGATACCCTGCGTCAAAAACTTCACTGGAATGAAGGAGTAGCGTAACCGTGGGCCTCAGACGCATCGTTTTGCGGGACTTCGTGATCGTCAGCGAACTGGAGCTGGAGTTTGCTGACGGGTTTACCGTGTTGACCGGGGAAACGGGTGCCGGCAAGTCCATATTGATTGACGCGTTGCAACTGGTCACCGGTGCGCGCGCCGATGTCGGCGTGATTCGCGAAGGTGCCGTCCGGACGGATGTCTCAGCGGAGTTTGATTGCACTGACGCGGTTGGTGAATGGTTGGGTGAAACCGGCTTTGATACCCATCCCCTCTTGTTGCTGCGGCGCACGGTTGACGCCCAGGGGAAAAGCCGTGCCTGGATCAACGGCAGCCCGGCTACCGCTACCCAGTTGCGCGAGCTTGGCGAGCAATTGCTGGACATTCATGGTCAACACGCCTGGCAAAGCCTGATGCGGCCGGATGCCGTGCGCAGCCTGCTGGATGCCTACGGAAAAATCAGCACGGCGAGCCTCAACCGCGTGTGGCATCAGTGGCGGCAAGCCCAGACTCTGCTTGAGGAGGCGTGTTCAGCGCAAGATTCGCTGCAGCGTGAACGTGAGCGTCTGGCCTGGCAGATTGGTGAGGTAGAAAAACTGGCTCCCCAGGCGGACGAGTGGGAAGGGCTCCATACCAGCCATAGCCGCCTGTCGCACGCCCAGACGTTGCTGGATGCAGCGCAGGGCGCGGTTGATGCGTTGGCGGGAGAAGATCAAAGTGTTGCCAGCTCTCTGGCCGGCGCAAGTCAGTTGCTACAACATCAGGAGCATCTTGAGCCGGATTTTAGGGGGTTTAATGAGGTTTTGGCATCCAGTCTGGCGCAGATTGACGATGTTGTGCGGTCACTTCGCGCCTATCTGCGACACACCGACCTGGATCCCGAGCGTCTGGCCCAGCTGGATGAGCGGATGGCCTTGTGGGTGTCCCTGGCGCGGCGCTACAAACGTGCGCCCGCCGAACTGCCGGCATTGCTGGCAGGCTGGAAAGAAGAGTTGGCCCGACTGGAAGCAGCAGCAGACCTGGCAGCCGTGGAACGCTCGGAAAAGCAGGCCCATGACACCTATCTTGCCGAGGCTAAAACCATAGCCAAGGCACGGGCCAAAGCCGCCCCCCTGCTTTCGAAGGCCATCACCCAGGCCATGCAGGGACTGGGCATGCAGGGTGGCCGTTTTGAAGTAGCTCTGGAAAAACTGCCCCAACCCCAGCAGTACGGCCTGGAAGAAGTGTCATTCCTGGTGGCCGGCCACGTTGGCAGCACGCCCAGACCCGTCAACAAGGTAGCCTCCGGCGGCGAGTTGTCGCGGATTGCACTGGCCATTGCCGTCACAACCAGCCAGCTGGGCACTGCGCAGACCCTGATTTTTGATGAGGTTGACTCCGGTGTGGGCGGAGCCGTAGCCGAGACCGTCGGTCGCCTGATGAAGCAGCTCGGTCTGGACCGCCAGGTCTTGGCCGTCACGCATTTGCCCCAGGTTGCAGCATGCGCTGATCACCATCTGGTTGTGGCAAAACAGGCACTCGGCAAAGGCGTTCACAGCACCGTATCCAGCGTACTGGGGGAGCAACGGGTTGCCGAGATCGCCCGGATGCTTGGGGGCGAACACCTCTCCAGCACAACCCTCGCGCACGCGAAGGAAATGCTTCAACCCCGCGCCTGAGTTCATGGAAATCGTGCTGATCACCGGCATGTCCGGATCCGGAAAATCCGTCGCACTGAATGCGCTGGAAGATGCCGGCTTCTACTGTGTAGACAACCTGCCACCTGAGTTGCTGTTGCCCTTTATCGAACTGGAGCAACAGCACCGTGCTCTCCGTGTGGCCATCGCGATGGATGTGCGCAGCGCGACGTCCCTGCATCTGGTACCCGAGCTGCTAAAGAAGCTTCGCGACCAGGGCATTGCAGTCAAGTCGCTTTTTCTGGAGTCAACCACCGGGACGCTGGTACGCCGATATTCCGAGACACGTCGCAAGCATCCCCTGTCGCAGTCCGAGCCACACGGGTCAGCGAAGGACTTCCGCCGGGCGCTGGTGGACGCCATTGAACTTGAGCGTGAACTGCTCGCCGACTTGCGTGAAAACGCCCATGTCATTGATACCAGCATCATCCGGCCATCCCAATTGCAGGGCTACGTCAAATCTGTCATTTCATCGCGCAGCGACCAGCTCACTCTGGTCTTCGAATCTTTTGCGTTCAAGCGCGGCATCCCCGGCGACGCCGACTATGTGTTTGACGTACGCATGCTTCCCAATCCGCATTACGACCCGGACCTCAAGGCGTTGACGGGTCGCGATGAACCGGTCGCCCGGTTTCTTGAAGAGCAACCGGATGTCGTCAGGATGTACTTGCACATCGAGCAGTTTCTGGCCGAGTGGCTTCCCATGATGGCGGCAGACCACCGGAGTTATGTCACGGTGGCCATTGGCTGCACCGGCGGGCAACACCGCTCGGTATACCTCGTTGAGCGTCTTGCCGCCGGGTTCGGTGACAAATGGGTCACGCTCAAACGACATCGCGAACTCGACGCGTTGGACGGCGTCCTTCAGTCCGGCTGAAAGCGCGGTTCAGCCTGCCTTCATGGCGGGCTCACCAGCAGCTTTCGAATGGGGGCTGGCAGCCCCATTTCAGACCACTGGTCCGGTTTTGCCCAGCCACCACCCCCGGCTTTCATTGAACTGTCAGGGAGCTGAACCTTGACGGGGTGCAAATAGAGATCCTTGTGTGTCAACACATGTTTCACGACAACGCCGGCTTCAAGATCCGTGCGATACCGCGCGGGAACTGCAGCTTCCAGTGTTGGCAAGTCATCAAACAGGGGGAAGCAATACAACCCAGCCCAGACACCCGGAATGGGTCGTTTACTCAACCAAACGGAGCCATCGCGGGCCTGGGCCCACAAAAGCCAGATAGTCTGCACGCTTCGTTTGAGTTTTTTTGACTTGACAGGAAATTGCAACTGCGTGCCCATGCGTTTGGCAACACAGATTCCAGCCAATGGGCACGCATCGCAATTCGGCTTGCGGGTTGCACAAACGGTGGCGCCCAGATCCATCAGGCCCTGCGTGTAACGCGGCATGGTTCGGCCCAGGTCGGTAACTGGCAACAGCTCTTCCGCCTGCTCCCAAAGAGTTCGCGTATTCGCAGCTGTGGCCAGATCAGCATCAAAAGCCAGTGCCCTGGTCAAAACGCGTTTCACGTTGCCATCCAGTATCGCCACGCGTTGACCAAAACAGATGGAGGCTATCGCCGCTGCAGTAGACCGCCCGATACCCGGCAGCGTCTGCAAGATTTCAGCTGATTGCGGGAAAACACCACCATGAACCGCAACGATCCGGACCGCGCACTGGTGCAGGTTTCTCGCCCGGCTGTAGTAGCCCAACCCGCTCCACAGCGCCAACACGTCATCAAGATCAGCAGCAGCCAGCTCACTGATATCAGCAAACTGCGCAAGGAACCGGGCGTAATAATCCTTGACGGTTGCAACCTGTGTTTGCTGCAACATGATTTCGGACAACCAGACGCGATAGGGATCCCGTGTGTTCTGCCATGGCAAGTTGTTCCTGCCGTGGGATTCCTGCCAGCGCACCACCCGGGTGGCCAGATCCACCGGCATGCGGATCAAACCCGTTCGAGAGCCGAAACAACCTCGGGGTGACGGGGCACCTGGGAATCAATCAGGTAGGTGGTTAACTCCGACAGCTTCCCATCCAGCTGATTGAGCGTGCCCTCCTGATGCTGGATTTCCTGAATCCGGTCAACCAGCCCACCGGCTGCCTGTTGAATGCGGTCAATCGCCTCAATGCGGCGGCTGAAATTGCGGCGTCGCTCACGCAGTTGGGCGTCAAGCTGCGCCGCAGCGGACTTGCTCCAGAGCTCCACATCACCCAGCGCGGTTTCGTGAACCGTGCGCAAGCGTGTGGAAAGGGCGCGTACGAGCCGGTCAGCAAATTCAGGCTGGGCCAGCCGGAACGCATTGCCAACACCCAGGTACTGCAAGTGGCTGCGTTCCACCAGATCCAGATCGCGCAGATAGCGCGTCATGGGGGGCTCTGCAGGCACCTGAAGCGAAAAACCATATTCCGCATTGAGCTGCTTGAACGTGGCGCTCAGCATGGCCTGAATTTCGGCACATGTGGACTGAACCTTCTGCAGGCCTTCGCGCAGGCGGCCAAAGGTTTCACCGTAGGCCTTCTTCACGCCCAGTTTCAGCCCCTTTTGATGCAATGCAGAAGTCAGTTGGGTCATTTCAGCTTTCAGCGTGGTTGAGCCCAGCATGCCAAACACTTCCCGCAACAGCTTGAGGTGCACCGAACGCACCGCGTGAATTTTGGCTCCACCCAGATCAAACTCCGCCTGCTCCTGGGAAATGCGGGTTCGCATGTGCCGGATGACGGAGGCATTCTTGCCCTGCAAACCCTTCAATTCCATCATCTGGTCAGCCAGATCGCGGCGCCGAATGTTGATCACACGCCCAGTCTCTGCGCGCAACTCCGCAATGCCCGTGGCAACAGCGCTTCCCAGAATCTTCTGGCGCTTGCCCATGATGCCGCGACCCAGCGCGTCTTCCAGTACCGGCAGGCAACTCTTCTGAAGGAGTGCCAGGTCATCTGTTACTTTGGCTACCAGCCCTTTTTGCGCCGAAACGGCAATCACCTGATTCTTGGGAATACCCAGAATTTCGGCAGTTGACAGGCGCTGGCGGTCGATCTGCGCCTGCACCTGCTCGGGCGAGCTCAATTCATCCCACAGCGTGTCAATCTTGTTCAGCACCACCAGACGGGCGTCGGTGGTATCAGCGGATTCCGTGATCAGGTGCTCGCGCCAGATGGTCAGGTCTGACTTGGTCACACCGGTGTCAGCACCCAGAATAAACACAACGGCATGCGCTTGCGGGATCAAACTAACGGTCAGCTCCGGCTCAGCACCGATGGCATTTAGCCCTGGTGTATCCAGAATCACCAAGCCTTGCTTGAGCAAAGGATGGGCGATGTTGATCAATGCATGGCGCCATTTAGGCACTTCCACCATACCGTGCGCATCAACCATCGGGTTGTCTTCAGGCGACTGGTTGTGCCAGAAACCCAGCGCTCGGGCTTCGTCCTGAGTAACGCGCCGGGTTTCGGCGACCTTTTCAAGCGCGGCAGCCAGCTGGTGCGGATCATTGACATCGAGATCAATGCGCGTCCACTTCTCTGGCGCCATGCGCCATTCCATCAGTGCCTGGGGCTGCAGACGGGACTCAATAGGAAGAAGACGCAGGCAAGGAGGCACTTCGGCGTCATAAGCCATTTCGGTGGGGCACATGGTCGTGCGACCGGCGCTGGCGGGCATGATCCTGCGACCATAACCCGCAAAAAACATCGCGTTGATCAGCTCGGATTTGCCGCGGGAAAACTCCGCCACAAAGGCGACCATCACCTTGTCGGAACGTACCTGGGCTTCGAGCCGCTTGAGCCGCTCTTCGACAGCGGCATCCAGCAGGTCATGATCCTTCATCCACTCAGCCAACAGCTTTAGACGAAGTGCGAACTCACGTCGCCACGTGCCATGTTGATCGAACTGTTCGTTAAATGAAGTACCCAAGATGCCCCCAGTAATCTTTCAATATAGTCGCGACTCTCACATTTTCTGGCATTTGGAGCAAAAAAACGTCGATCGCTGGCCTTGGCGTATGTTTTTGACAGCAGTTCCGCATACTTTGCAGGGCTGGCCAGCCCGTCCGTACACCATGGCTTCGAGCTGGAAATGACCGGCCTGGCCATCCGCACTGGAAAAGTCACGCAAGGTACTGCCCCCTTGTTCGACGGCTCGGGCCAACACCATTCGGATAGCGTCGTGCAGCCTGGTGGCCCGTGGGAGGCTCAATTTCGATGCGCGCAGGGTTGGTCTGATACCAGCATGGAACAGGGCTTCCGAGGCATAGATATTCCCCACACCAACCACCAGATCACCCGCCAGCAACACCTGTTTAATTGAGGCCGAGCGGCGCTTCAGCCCGACGTGAAAGGCCTTGAGGTCAAAGTCACCGGAAAGGGGCTCCATCCCGAGATGGCCCAGCAGTTTGCATGCCACTTCAGAGTCTTCACTTTCTGCATAGACAACAGCCCCAAAACGCCGCGGATCGTTCAGGCGCAGCGTTCCCGCGCTCGTTTCGAGCTCAAAGTGGTCATGCACGCCTGGCGAAGACACATGTTGCCCATGGGGCAAGA
>JAABRC010000089.1 GCA_011391115.1 Candidatus Egaibacter danicus
CACGTACCAGGCTGCGGCCAGCCACACTTTCAAGGGCGTGCGGGTCTTGTCGAAGATGGTGCCGGCAGTCACGGTGCTCTGGTGGCCGCAGTCCTTGCACAGCAACCGGCCTCGGCTGGCGCGCGATGGCGGCGACATCGCGCCGCAGCTAGGACAGACAAAGCCTTGCGGCCAGCGCAGGCGCTCCAGGTAGCCCAGGAGGCAGGCCTCCTCGGAGGAAAACCAATCAAGGAATTCGCTCCAAGTGCGCGGATAGTCGTTGACAGGGACTGGACTCATTGCTGTATATTTGTCCAGTGTATTCTACGCTCTGTGGAGCTAAGAAGATACCCCTTTTAAATATACAGTTTTTGGATGAAATGTCATGCGATGCATTTGTGGGCCTGTTTGATGGACGTCAAGATACCGCTTCACGCGATCAAGGGTAGGGGTGCCGCATCCCGAATTGCGCATCGTTTTGAGCAGGACGAGCGCAGCGTCTTTGATGATGGCTGGTCTGCAATGGAAGACAGATTTCCTGCGAGCAGTCTACCGATGCCAACGGTGGTTACGCCAGAAAACGCCCGCAGCGCACTAAGTCGCAACGAATCGCCGGACATCCATTTCGACTATGGGCTTAACCCCTATCGCGGTTGCGAGCACGGATGTGTGTACTGTTATGCCAGACCGACGCACAGCTATCTCAATCTATCGCCGGGTCTCGATTTTGAAACCCGAATCATTGCCAAACCTAACCTGGCTACTGTGCTTGCGAAAGAGCTGTTGTCGCGAACTTACGTGGCACATCAAATCGTCATTGGCTCTGCAACGGATGCCTACCAGCCTGGTGAGCGCGAATGGCGGATCACTCGCAGCGTGCTGGAGTTGCTGCATCGTTGCCATCATCCCCTGGCCATTGTGACCAAAGGCAGTGGCGTGGAACGGGATCTGGATCTGCTTGCACCCATGGCCGCCCGACATCTGGCGGCGGTGTATGTGACGATCACGACGCTTGACAGTGCACTCGCCCGGAAACTGGAGCCGAGGGCGGCGGCACCCTACCGCAGGTTGCGAACGATACGGGCACTGGCGGACGCAGGTGTGCCAGTGGGCATCAGCGTGGCGCCGCAGATCCCATTTATCAATGAAGACATGGAGCAGGTTCTCGAAGCTGCCCGCGATGCCGGTGCGCGCAGTGCCTTTTACACGGTGCTGCGTTTGCCCTGGGAGTTGAACCCGCTGTTTCAGGAATGGCTGGCTTTGCATTACCCGCAGAGGGCAGCGCGCGTGATGGCACGCGTCCGCGACATGCGCGGTGGAAAGGACTATGACAGCAACTTTGCAACGCGCATGAAAGGCAGTGGTGTCTGGGCAGAGTTGATCCGCCAGCGTTTCCACAAAGCCTGCGACAGGCTGGGTCTGAACAAGGACCGGGTCGAACTGGATACCAGTCTGTTCACCCCGTCATTGATAACGGGGCAATCCAGCCTGTTCTAGAAAGGAGTTGCCAAGCCGAGGTTCATGGGGCGAGCTTTGCTTTGGCAACCTCGGCCAGCGCCTCGAGGGGGCCGAACGGGTTGGCCATCTGCCGCAGTTGGGGTTGAGCCCGCACCATGTCGGCCAGATCGGGTGAACTCAACACCAGCATCACCAGAATTACTACGCAGGAAGCAGCTGCGAATCCACCGTTTTGCAGAAAATATTGCATCGGGGCCAGACGTCGCACAGAGGTCCGCAACAACAGGACAGAAGGCACGATGGCCAGAACGAACAGGGTTGCCCACAGCTGCCAGTTCATGAACGACTGAACAGACAGCGGATTCTTGCTGAGCGCGCGCGCGATCAGACCAGCATCAATAACCACGTGCTCGTTGAGCATCAGGTGACAACACAGGGCCGCCACGAAGAAGAGCAGGTTAATCAGCGGCTTGAGCAGCCGGCGGGAGGAAAGAATACTGAACACCAGAAAGCAGGCTGCCGCCATGAACGCGACAAGCCGAATGGCTGGCCACCACGGGCTCACCTGGCTCAGCTCACAAACCCGCCCCAACTCCTGCCACAACGCTGCGTTGCATGCCGTAGCAAGCCAAAGGCTTGCTACGGCACTGATCCATGCCGGGTGAGCGGACATGCGCTGCTTGAAAGGAACGAACAGCGACGATTGGGCGAACTCGGTTGAACGGAACAATTTGAGTTTCATGGCCCCGCATTGTCTACGAAAGGCTAGTTCCCCGGCAATCATTTGTAACCGCATGCCTTGCGGTTACCGCCCGCAAGGGTTCAGCTGAAAAAGCTCTTGAGGCGATCCGTCCAGCTGTCTCCCGAGGGTGAATGCTTGTTACCACCCTTTTTGAGTGATTCGTCGAGCTCGCGCAACAACTTGCGCTGATGCTCGGTCAGTTTGACCGGAACCTCCACCGCGATGTGGCAGTAAAGGTCTCCCGGGTAGCTGGATCGAACCCCCTTTATGCCCTTGCCGCGCAGTCGGAACTGCTTGCCGGTTTGGGTGCCTTCCGGGATGTCAATGGCTGCCTTGCCAGACAGCGTGGGAACATCGATCTCGCCACCCAGCGATGCCGTCACGATGCTGATGGGTACGGAGCAGTGCAAGTCGTCACCATCACGCTCGAAAATATCGTGCTTCTTCAGACGGATTTCAATGTACAGGTCGCCGGACGGGCCACCGTTGGTGCCTGGCTCGCCATTGCCTGTGCTGCGGATGCGCATGCCACCATCGATACCAGCCGGGATTTTGACTTCCAGCGTCTTCTGCTTTTTGACCTTGCCTTGTCCATGGCAAGCCGTGCAGGGGTCCGGAATGATCTTGCCCGCGCCGCGACAGGTGGGGCAGGTCTGCTGAACACTGAAGAAGCCCTGGCGCATCTGCACCGATCCGGAGCCGCTACAGGTGTTGCAGGTTTTTGCCTGCGTTCCGGGCTTGGCGCCCGTGCCGTTGCATACCTCGCAGGAGTCCCAGCTGGGAATGCGGATCTGTGCGTCCTTGCCGCGTGCAGCTTCCTCCAGCGTGATCTCCATGGCGTAGCTCAGGTCGTTACCCCGATACACCTGGCGCCCACCACCCGCCCGGCCACGCTGCTGGCCGAACATGTCGCCGAAGATGTCGCCAAACGCCTCGGCGAATCCGCCCATACCCTCGGCTCCCGGTCCGCCGCGCATATTGGGGTCCACACCCGCGTGGCCGTACTGGTCATAGGCAGCCCGCTTTTGCGGGTCCGACAGCATTTCGTAGGCTTCCTTGGACTCCTTGAATTTTTCCTCGGCAGCCTTGGATGCATCCCCCTGATTGCGGTCAGGATGATGCTTCATCGCGTGTTTGCGATAGGCCTTCTTGATCTCTTCGTCTGTCGCGTTTTTGGGTACGCCGAGCGTTTCGTAATAATCTCGTTTTGCCATGTTTTTTCTCAGGTCATTCACGCAAAACGCCGCGTTGAATATCCATCAGGATCATTCAAGCGCGGCGGGGTAATGCGGGCTTTCAAGCGGGGCAAAGCGTCCGCGTTCAGCCTTTCTTCACTTCTTTCACTTCGGCATCCACCACATCGTCGTCAGCGGCTTTGCCGGATGATTGCTCGGCACCAGCGGAGCCCGCACCGGTTTGTGCGCCTGCAGCACCCTCTGCCGCCTGCTTGGCTTGCTGGTCTGCATACATCTTTTCACCCAGCTTCTGGCTCACCGTCATCAAGGCGGTGCTCTTTTCTTCAATATGCGCCTTGTCGTCACCCTTGATGGCTTCTTCAAGGTGCTTGATGGCTTCTTCAATCTTTTCCTTTTCACCGGCTTCCAGCTTGTCGCCGTACTCGGTGAGGCTCTTCTTCACGCTATGCACGCTGGCATCAGCCTGATTCTTGGCCTGCACCAGTTCCAGTTTCTTCTTGTCATCAGCGGCGTTGAGTTCAGCATCTTTGACCATTTGCTGGATCTCTTCCTCGCTCAAGCCCGAGTTGGCCTTGATGGTGATCTTGTTTTCCTTGCCGGTGCCTTTGTCTTTGGCGCCCACATGCAGAATGCCATTGGCGTCAATGTCAAAAGACACTTCGATCTGGGGCGTGCCACGAGTGGCTGGTGGAATGCCTTCCAGGTTGAACTCGCCCAGCATCTTGTTGCCAGCGGCAATTTCCCGCTCACCCTGGAACACCTTGATCGTCACTGCGGGCTGGTTGTCATCAGCTGTCGAGAAAGTCTGTGCAAACTTCGTCGGGATGGTCGTGTTCTTGGTGATCATCTTGGTCATGACACCACCCAGCGTTTCGATACCCAGGGACAAAGGCGTTACGTCGAGCAGCAACACGTCCTTGCGGTCACCCACCAGCACCTGGCCCTGAATGGCAGCGCCCACGGCCACAGCTTCATCGGGGTTGACGTCCTTGCGCGGCTCCTTGCCAAACAGTTCCTTGACCTTATCTTGCACCTTGGGCATGCGGGTCATGCCGCCAACCAGAATCACATCGTGAATGTCAGCCACGCTCACACCAGCGTCCTTGATGGCGGTACGGCAAGGCGCAATGGTGCGCTCGATTAACTCCTCTACCAGGCTTTCCAGCTTGGCACGGGTGAGCTTGATGTTCAGGTGCTTCGGACCCGAGGCATCAGCGGTCACATAGGGCAGGTTGATGTCGGTCTGAGCGCTGCTGGAGAGCTCGATCTTGGCTTTTTCCGCGGCTTCTTTCAGGCGCTGCAGGGCCAGCACGTCCTTGCCCAGATCAACGCCCTGATCTTTCTTGAACTCGGCGATGATGAAGTCGATGATGCGCTGGTCGAAGTCTTCGCCGCCAAGGAAGGTGTCGCCATTGGTGGAGAGCACTTCGAATTGCTTCTCGCCATCGACGTCGGCAATTTCGATGATGGACACGTCAAACGTACCACCACCCAAGTCATACACGGCAATCTTGCGGTCGCCTTTTTCGTTCTTGTCCAGGCCAAAGGCCAGAGCGGCAGCAGTTGGCTCGTTGATGATGCGCTTGACATCCAGACCGGCAATGCGTCCGGCATCTTTGGTAGCCTGACGCTGTGCGTCATTGAAGTAGGCCGGCACGGTGATAACGGCATCCGTGACGGTTTCACCAAGGTAGTCTTCTGCAGTTTTCTTCATCTTGCGCAGAATGTCGGCAGATACCTGCTGGGCGGAAATCTGCTTGCCGCGCACTTCAACCCAGGCATCACCGTTGTCGGCTGCCACGATCTTGTAAGGCATGAGGTCGATGTCTTTCTGGACTTCTTTCTCGCCGAACTTGCGACCAATCAGGCGCTTGACTGCGTACAGTGTGTTTTTCGGGTTGGTGACGGCCTGACGTTTGGCAGATGCGCCGACCAATACTTCTCCATCTTCCTGGTAAGCCACGATGGATGGCGTGGTGCGGGCTCCCTCAGAGTTCTCAATGACTTTGGGGACGTTGCCTTCCATGATGGACACGCAGCTGTTGGTGGTGCCCAGATCGATGCCGATGATTCTTCCCATTTTTTTCTCCTGGAGGGCTTGGAAGCAGCACTGAGCTACGCCGCGCCTGATTTACAAAGTTGAACTACAAACAAGGTGTGGATAACCCGAAATTTTTCAAGGCTTTAGCCACGGATATGCCGCTTATTTCGGTGCTGAAACGGTGACCAAAGCAGGCCGCAACACGCGATCAGCGATGGAATAGCCTTTTTGCAGCACGATGACCACCGTGTTGGCCTCGTTTTCCGAAGGCACGACGCTGATGGCCTGGTGCTGATGCGGATCGAACCTGGTGCCAGATGCGGGATTGATGGCGATCACCTTGTTGCGCTCCAGCGCGGCGGTCAACTGGCGCAGCGTGGCCTGGGCCCCTTCACGAATCTGTTCAGCCGTGGCGTCCTTGATGATCAAACCGGCTTCCAGGCTGTCAGCCACGGGCAGCAGACTTTCGGCGAAGCTTTCTACCGCAAACTTGCGAGCCTTGGATATTTCTTCCTCCGCGCGGCGGCGGGCATTTTCAGCCTCGGCCTTGGCGCGCAGGTACTGGTCGGCCAACTCCGCGCTTTTGGCCTGCAGTGTCGCCAGTTCACCCTGTACTTTGGACAGGGCATCAGCTTCGTTCGCAGCCTGGGCGGCGATCATTTCTTCGGTACTGGCATACCCGCTGGCGGGTGAGTGATGAGGGTTTGGAGTGGTGTCAGACATGCGAACAGACCAGAAAAGTCAAATTGGATGCGTCAAGGGTGGGGGCGGGAACGGGTTTTTCAAGGGGCCGGCTCACCCAAACAGGTGGCCTTTCAGCCCGCGACGCCCAGCAATTCCACGTCAAATTTCAGCGTGGCGTTCGGCGGAATCACGCCGCCGGCGCCGCGGGCCCCATAACCGAGGGCTGCCGGGATGATCAGTGTGCGGGCACCGCCCACTTTCATGCCAGCCACGCCCTCGTCCCAGCCACGGATGACCATGCCGGCGCCGAGCGAAAACACAAACGGGTCGTTGCGATCCTTGCTGGAGTCGAACTTGGCACCTTGCGCTCCGTCGTTATAAAGCCAGCCGGTGTAGTGAACCGTCACGCTCTGGCCTTTGGTGGCTTCGGGGCCGGAGCCGGTAACCGTGTCTTCATACTGCAGGCCGGTGGGGGTGGTGTTCATGGTGAATCCTTGAATGCTATTAAATAGCTAGCTTGTTACGCCCGTTTATAAAGGGCTTGAGTCCGATTCGGCTTGTCAAAACTGACTGTTCGGGCCTGTCGGAAAAGCTTCAAATTATGCCAGCAGGCCAAGACGCCCTGGTTGGGTAAGAAGGCGGTCTTTTCCAGACCCAACAAAAAAGGACAAGTCATACCTGTCCTTTTTTGCGGGGAGGCGCCGCACCGGCGCCGGAATCAGTTCTTCTTCTTGGCCTGGTTGTTGGACCATTTGCTGGCAAAAGCCGAGATGTCGCTGATGCGTTTGAGCAAGTCAGCACCGGAGGACGTCACCACATAGCCATCGCTGCCATGGTTAAGCAAACCGGCCTGGCGCAGTTCCTTGATACGGGTGTTCAAGGTGTTGGGAGTGATGCCGCCTACACTGTCCTGCAGCAAACGGAAGGTTTGCGCATGCCCGTCTTTCAAGGCCCACAACACGCGCATTGCGTAGCGGGATTCCAGCAGGCCCAGCAGCTGGCTGACGGCGGCATTTTCCTTGGAACTCATTCGGTAATCTCCTCTTGTCTGAAGTATTTTGGGCGGACCGCGTAGTGTAGGCGGGTTGCACTACGCTAACAATAGTGCCGGGATGATATCGCAATTTCGTGCATGCTACAAGTTTAATAGCTGCTCACGCCCTGTTGGCGTGGGCTAATGCCAAAAAATGCCAATAAATCCTCAAAGATAGACTTTTTGCAACAGTCGCATCAGGGTTTTGCGTTCGGAAGCGCTCAGCCTGGACGTGGCTTCCAGTTCCAGTGCTGCAGCAGTTTTCTCGGCATCCCGCATCAGCCGGTGGCCGGGGGCGGTCAGATGCAGGCCCATGGCGCGACCGTCACTCGGGTGGGGCCGGCGTTCGATCAGGGACCGCTTCTCGAACAGGTTGATCATGCCCACCAGATTCGGCGGCAACACACCC
>JAABRC010000009.1 GCA_011391115.1 Candidatus Egaibacter danicus
CGCGTGCCCCTGATGGCCGGCTTGCCCGGTGAACCTGTTTACGGGATGACACCGGAGGCAGGTTTACCTAAAAACTGGTGCTATTGAAATTATAGCTACCCACGCATATTTTACGAGGTCTGGAGCCATTTTCCATAGGCAATTCGGCTCATTTTTGTATCACCAGACCATTCGCAAGCTCAGTCACAAACCAAGCATGCGTTGAATTTGCGTCTTGTCTACCGAAGCCCCTGCAAAATCATCAAATGATTTGGTAGCCATGTTGATGATGTGTTTGCTGATGAACGGGGCGCCTTCGCGCGCACCATCCTCCGGGTCTTTCAGGCAGCACTCCCACTCCAGCACAGCCCAGCCCCGGTAACCGTACTGCGTGAGTTTGCTGAAGATGGCGCCAAAATCAACCTGCCCGTCGCCGAGCGAGCGGAAGCGCCCAGCCCGGTTGACCCAGGATTCGAAGCCGCCGTAAACGCCCTGGCGCCCAGTTGGCCGGAACTCGGCATCCTTCACATGGAAGGCCTTGATGCGGTCGTGATACAGATCGATGTATTCCAGGTAGTCAAGTTGCTGCAGCACAAAATGACTGGGGTCATACAGCAGGCAGGCGCGCTGGTGCTGCCCGACGGCATCCAGGAAGCGCTCATAACTCGCGCCATCACACAAGTCTTCGCCCGGGTGAACCTCGTAACAGACATCCACATCCTCGGCATCGAAGGCGTCCAGAATCGGCTTCCAGCGGCGACCCAACTCGGTGAATGCGGTCTCGATCAGCCCTGCCGGACGCTGTGGCCAAGGGTAAAGGTAAGGCCAGGCCAGTGCACCCGAGAAGGTGGCGTGGGCGTTGAGGCCCAGCCTGCGCGATGCCTTGGCTGCCAGCTTGAGCTGGCTCACCGCCCATTCCGTGCGTGCGGCGGGCTTGCCGCGAACGTGCTCCGGGGCGAACCCGTCCATCTGCAGGTCGTATGCCGGGTGAACGGCCACCAGTTGCCCCTGCAGGTGGGTTGACAGCTCGGTCACGCTGATGCCGAACTCACCCAGCGTGCCCCGCACCTCGTCGCAGTAGGTGTCGCTCTCGGACGCTTTTTGAAGATCAAAGAGTTGCGGCGCGGTGGTCGGGATTTGGACACCTTTGTAGCCATGTCCTGCGGCCCAGCGGGCGATGGACGCCAGCGAATTGAACGGTGGCTTGTCGCCGACGAACTGTGCCAGAAAGATGGCCGGTCCCTTCATCGAATTTGACATGGTGTACTCCTGTTATCAGCGGGCGTTACGCCAGAGATTGCCGGCGTCGGCCTCACTCATGGCCGCAGGTTTGTCGATGGTGGGGGCGACGGTAATCGTGCTGCCCTCCGTGCCGGACTCCAGAATGGCATACATCACCTCCAGCACGTGCGAGGCCAGTTGCCCACTGGCACGATGCGGGGTGCCTTGCTGAATGGCGCTGGCCATGTCGGATACGCCCACGCAACGGTAGTTGGCCCGGCTGGGCCGCGAAGCGGGCCAGGCTGGTGACCGGTAATTGGCCTCGCCAAAATGCATGCTGGAAGAATCGTGGGCCTTCCACTCGCCGCCACGCTCCGTCACCTCGACCAGACCATCGTAGAAGTTGGGGTCGGGGTAACGCATCGAGCCTTCGCTGCCATACAGCTCAATTGGCGGATGACCATGGGCCCACACATCCCAGCTCATCGTGAAGTTGATCTCGGCCCCGCTGGCTGAAGTCAGCATGGCCATGACAGTGGTGGGTGTCTCGACCTTGATGTGGCTGCCATTGCGCGGGCCTGGTGCCGTTACCAGACGCTCGGCAAACCCCGTGGTGGCGCGGGCCTGCACACGGCTGATGGGACCGATCAGGTTGACCAGCGCCGCGAGGTAGTAAGGCGCCAGATCCAGCACGGGCCCGCCACCGGGTTTGTAGAAAAATTCAGGATCAGGGTGCCAGTGTTCGGGCCCGTGCGACATCATGAACAGCGAGCCGGCAATCACGCGGCCAATCGCCTGTTTGTCCACCAACTGGCGTGCCAACCTGCCTGATGCGCCCAGAAATGTGTCGGGGGCACCACCCAGCACCAGCTTGCGCTTTGCAGCCTCGGCCACCAGACGGCGGCTCTCATCGGGCGTGACGCACAGGGGCTTTTCTGAGAATACATGTTTGCCTGCGGTCAGCGCGGCATGGCTCACGGCGAAGTGGGCATTGGGCACGGTGAGGTTGATCACCAGATCAATGTCGCTGCGTTTGAGCAGGTCGTCCACGCTCAGTGCCTCGATGCCATATGCTTCGGCTTGCGCCTTGGCAGATTCGGGCCGCATGTCGGCGCAGGCAATGAGTTTGAGCCCCGCAAACAGCGGCATGTTGCGCATGTAGATGCCGGAGATGACACCACATCCAATGATTCCAACGCCCAGGTCATTCATGTTTTTGGCCATGTTCTGATCCTCTCAATCAATTCCAGGTGGCCAGCGTGGCCATGGAGCGACGTACGAAACGTGAGGCGTCAGAGGGTTTGTCATGCTCCAGCACAAACAGCTTCACACCGATGCCTCGCATGGTGCTGATCAGCGAAGGCCAGTCCAAGGTTCCGTGGCCCACGTCGGCCCAGCCGTCTTCGTCCAGGCAGGTGCCCGGCGCGGCAATGTCCTTGATGTGGCACGCCTCGATGCGTGAGCCGTAACGCTTGAGCCAGGCTACCGGGTCTTCACCACCACGAACTACCCAGGACACATCGACCTCCCATAACATGTCAGGGGCTTCGCTCAGCAGGATGTCCATCGGGATGGTGCCATCCGCCGTCTTCTTGAATTCAAAGTGGTGGTTGTGCCAGCCAAACCTCAAGCCCTCACCCGTTACCACCTTGCCAATGGCAGCGAGTTCCTTGCCGAATGCGCGCCAGCCCGCGACGTCCTTGTCGCGCTCATCCGGCGGCGGTGCAGGGGCATACATCGTTTTGATACCCAGCTCGCGGCAGGTACGGGACATGGCGGCGGCGTCATTGCGCAGTGACGGCATGCCCACGTGCGCACTGGGCGCCTGCATGCCGTGGCGAGCCAGGTTGTCTTTCAGTCGCGGGGCGTCGGCCAGCAGGCCGCCCCAAGGCTCAACGCTTTTGAAGCCCAGGCTGGCAAGCAGGTCAAACTGCGCTTCCAGAGGCTCGATCATGCGGGTGGAATACAGCTGGATGGAAGTGGTTTCTGAAGGTCTCATGGTGTTTAAACGCTAGAAGGGAAAGGGTTGGTGAAAAGGTAAACACGGCGCGGCGCGTCAGGTGACGGGTACAGCCTCTGGGGCAGCGATGGGAGGATGCGGACCCGGCGCCAGCGAATGGCGCAACACCACTTGTGAATCAAAATTGCGCTGCACGCTCAGACCCGCGCCGTAACACAGGTTGATCAGGTGGCGGCAGGCGTTCGCGGCCACCTGGGTGGACGGAATGCGGATGGTGCTCAGGGCTGGTGAGGTGTAAGCGGCCAGTTCGGTATCGTCGTAACCCAGTACCGACAGGTCCTGCGGTATACGTATGCCGACGGCCTGAAGGCGTGACAGCGTGGCCATGGCAAGCACGTCCGAGACACAAAACAGTGCCGTGAAGGGCCGGTGCGCCATGCCGACAATCACGCCCGCCTTGTTCCACGCGTTGGTGAAGTTGAGCAGGCCGTCGATGATGAACTCGGCAGTGGGGGTCAACCCGTGCAGGCTGAGTTCGTGTTTGAAACCGGCCACGCGTGCTGTTACGTCCGGCCCGTGACGCAGGCTATGCATGGCAGCGATGTCCCGGTGCCCTTGTGCCAGTAGCGCCCGTGCCGCCAGCCGCCCTGCCGCTTCATGGTCCACCGAGAAACAGTGATCCTCCAGGCCTGCCACCATGCGGTTCATGACCACCAGATGACGGACACGCTTGCGCAACAGCAGCAAATCTTCGCCCAGCACGTAGCTGTCGACAGCCAGAATGCCATCACATTCCCGGTCAACCAGGAATCGGATACCGTTCAGGGATTTCTCGCTACGGGGGCCTTGTCCAAAATTGCTGGCAGCCACCATGTGGTGGTTGCCAGCACGCAATTCGCCATCAATGGCCTGCAGGATGGGCGCAAAAAAAGTACCTTCAAACGTGGGCACATATACACCCACCATGCCTTGACTTCTGGAAGACAGGGAACGGGCCACGCGTGAGGGGTGAAATTCCAGGGTGCGGACAGCCTCCTGCACGCGCTCCAGCGCCACGGCTGACACCGCGCCTTTGCCCGAGATGGCCCGTGACGCGGTGCCTATGCCAACGCCTGCCAGCATCGCAACGTCTTTGATGGTGGCCATGCTTACGTCACCTGGCAATCGGGCCGACGGAATACATTACGCGTCTTGTCACAGCCGGTTTTCAGTTGTCGCATCAAACAGGGACATATGCCCTGGATCCATGGCGAGATGCGCCAGGGTGCCGCTTGTCAACGCCGTTGTTGGCTCGACCTGCAGTGCCAGCGATGAACCTTGCGCGTCCAGCCAGACGATCTTGTAGGCTCCCATGGGTTCAATCAAACCCAGAGTGGCCAGCGCGTTGCGCGGCGCATCCGCGGCCACCATGTGCAGATGTTCGGGACGAATGCCCAGCACCGTGGGCTGGTTGTCAGCAGGCGGCTGCGCAAAGGCGTAGTCGCTGACATCGGCCTGAAACACAGCAGATTCAAACTGCACCCGGCCACCTGAATTGCGCAGATGCCCTTTGATGAAATTCATGCTGGGGGAGCCGAGGAAACCTGCCACAAACATGTTGGCCGGCTTGGCATACACCACGTCAGGTGCGTCAAGTTGCTGGATTTTCCCGGCCCGCATCACGGCCAGGCGTGTGGCCAGTGTCATGGCCTCAATCTGGTCGTGGGTCACGTAGATCATGGTGGCGCCCAGGTCGTGGTGCAGTTGCTTGAGTTCGCGGCGCAACTCGGCCCTGAGTTTGGCATCCAGGTTGGAGAGCGGCTCGTCCAGCAGAAACACTTTGGCCTCGCGAACCAGGGCCCGGCCAATGGCCACACGTTGCCGCTGGCCACCCGACAACTGGGATGGTTTGCGTTGCAGCAGTTCGGTCAGTTGCAGCATGCGGGCGGCGTTGTCCACACGTTTGCTGATGTCTGCTTTGGGCATGCCGCTGATGCGCAGGCCAAAGGAGAGGTTGCGCTCCACCGTCATGGTGGGGTACAGCGCATAACTCTGGAACACCATGCCGATGCCACGGTCTTTGGGGTCAGCCCAGGTAACATCCTTGCCTGCAATTTCGACCTGACCGTCAGTGACGTCAATCAGGCCGGCAATGCTGTGCAGCAGCGTGGACTTGCCACAGCCCGATGGCCCAAGCAGCACCACAAATTCACCGACTTTGATATCGAGGTGGAGGTTTTCAATAACGGACGTTTTTCCGAAAGAAATATTCAGGTCTTTGATGGATACGTTTGACATGCTTGATTACCCTTTAACCGCGCCAGCGGCGATGCCGCGCACAAACCAGCGACCGGAAACAAAATACACCGCGAGTGGCACCATGGAGGTCAGCAGCGTGGCCGCCATGTTGACGTTGTAGACCTTCTCGCCCTGCGTGGAGTTGATGATGTTGTTGAGCTGGACCGTGATGGGGAAATTTTCACGTCCCGCAAAAATCAGCCCCAGGATGAAGTCGTTCCAGATGCCGGTGGTCTGCATGATGGTGGCCACTACAAAAATGGGCAGCGACATGGGCACCATCAGCTGGAAGTAAATCCGCCAGAAACCACCACCATCAATCCGCGCGGCCTTGAACAGCTCCACCGGCAAACCCGCGTAGTAGTTGCGAAACAGCAGTGTCATGATGGGCATGCCAAAAAAGGTGTGAATCAACACAATGTTCGGAATGGACTGGAACATGTTGATGGATGCAAACATGCGCACCAGCGGGTAAATCATCACGGGGTAAGGAATGAAGGCCCCCAGCATCAGGATGCCGAAGAGCCAGTTGGCCCATTTCACCTTCCAGAACGACAGGGCGTAGCCATTCAGCGAGCCCATAAAAACCGACAGCAACAGTGAGGGCACCAGAATTTCCATCGAATTCCAGAAGCCCACCGCAATACCCTTGCAATCCAGCCCCGTGCACGCTGACGACCAGGCCTGCGCCCAGGGCTCAAAAGTAATGACAAGCGGAAGCGCAAAAATGTTGCCTTGCCGGATCTCATCCATGGGCTTGATGGACGTGATGCCCATCACATACAGCGGCAGCAGAAAGAATACGGCGGCACTGATCAGGAATGCATATATACCCAGCCGAGCGGGTGAAAAGAAAGCCGCACGCGGGCGCTCCGTGCGGCGTGGCACGAGCTGGCTTTGCAGTGCGGCAGAGCCCAAAGTGGGGGGCATCGAAGGGGACACAGGGGGAGTGAGTGGGTGACTCATGAATGCCTCGCTGCGGCTTGTGAACGCGACCGCGCATACATCAGCGGCGCAATGATGATGAGTACCGTGACCAACATGGTGGTGGAAGCGGCAGATGCCAGCCCGATGTTTTGTCGTTCAAACAGGTTGTCCATGATGAATTTGGAGGGCACGTCGGTCGCGTCGCCCGGACCACCGTTGGTCATCGCGACCACGGCGTCATACACCTTGACGACTGAGATGGCCAACAAGACCACCGCCGTACTGACAGTTGCACCCAATTGCGGCAACACAATGCTGACGTAGTAGCGCCAGCGGGGAACGCCTTCAATGCGGGCTGCTTTCCAGAGCTCTTCGTCCACACCGCGCAAGCCGGCGAGCAAAATCGCCATGACCAGGCCGGCCGAATGCCATAGCAAGGCAATTACCACGCAATAAATGGCCATGTCCTGCGAGGCGATCCAGTCAAATCGGGCACTCTCCCAACCCCAGCTTTGCAATGAACGCTGTATGCCCAGGGTGGGGTTGAACATCCATTGCCAGACCACCCCGCAGGCCACAAATGAAATGGCGTAGGAGTACAGGTAAATGGTTCTAAAGACACCTTCCAGGCGCACCTTCTGGTCCACAAAAACTGCCAGCAAAAAGCCCAGAATCAGAGCGCTAGAGATAAAAAATACACCAAACTGCACCATGTGAACCATGTCGATGGTCCAGCGCTCATTGGTGAACAGCCTGACGTATTGTGTGATCCCCGCCCAATCGGACTTGGGCAACATTTTGGAACTGCTGAACGAGATGCGCACCGTCCACAGGATGGAGGCCACGTAAGCGATCAACACCACCATACCCATGGGCAGCAACGCGGACTGCGCTGCCCAGGCCGTCTTGGGGCCTTTGCGTTGGTTCTTCATGAGATGTCCTCTTGAACGACGGGAAAAGCGGGTGCAAGCCCCGCTGCACCGGGTGCAACTGGCAGGTCCCGCCTGCCAGTTGCAGCGGGCATCAGTTGGATGTCAGTGCTTTGGCAAACAGGCCTTGTGCGTCTTCTACCTTCATGTCGGTGTTCCAGAACTTGGTGATCACGTCACTCACGTTGCCGAAAATATCCGGTGCCATCAGCATGCTGGGGTCTGGTGTAGCGCGTGCCGGGTCTTTCAAGGCAATTACACCTGCCTGCGCGCAAATGTCCATGCCACTGGCATCGACATCGGGGCGAATGGGGATGGACCCCTTTTTCATGTTGAACGCCACCTGTGTGGCGGGTGACGTAATCACCTTGGCCAACAGTTGCTGGGCAGCTATGGCATCTTTGTTGCTGGTTTTAGGCAGCACAAAAACATCGCCGCTGACCATGTAGGGTGCCTTGGGCCCCCAACCCTGGAAGCAGCCAAACTCCTTGCCAGCCGTCTTGCCTGCTGCCAGAAATTCGCCCTTGGCCCAGTCGCCAACCGTCTGGAATCCAGCCTTGTCGGTCACCAACAACGCTGTGGTGTCATTCCAGCTGCGACCTGCTACACCCGCATCGGTGTAGCTACGCAGCTTTTTGAATTTTTCCAGCACCGTTTTGAAGGCTGGTGACTTGACCAGATTGGCATCTTTGTCGCCATAAAACTTCATGTACATGTCGCGCCCACCCATATGAAGCAGCGTAGCGTTGAAGGTGGAGCGTTCGTAGGCCAATGTGCCGGATTGGGCAAAGGCGGTTTGCCCGGAAGCCTTGATTTTGTCCAGCGCCGTCCAGAACTCGGCTTCGGTTTTGGGCTCGGTCACACCAGCCTTGGCCAGCACCGCCTTGGAATACCAGAACCAGGTGCCGCTGTGAATATTGACCGGCACCGCGTAGTAGTGCCCATTTTTCTTGATGACGTTTTTAATGGGACCTGGCATCCATTGTTCCCAACCCTCTTTGGCGGCCACTTCATCTACATCGGCCAAAAGGCCCGCGTCGATCAACTCATGGTATTGCTTGGAGGTATTGAACTGTGACGCGGTGGGCGGGTTACCGCCTGCAATCCGGTTCAGCGCTGCGGCGCGAGCGTTATCCCCGCCAGCAATGGCGTTGTCCACCCACTGGCCACCGGCCTTGTTGTAGCCTTCCGCCAGTTGTTTGAGGGCTGCAGACTCCCCGCCAGACGTCCACCAGTGAATGACTTCAGCCTTCTGGGCCAGTGCGGGGGAAGAGATGCCCAGACTGGCAATCAGTGTTGCCAGCAGGGACATTTTGATGTTTTTCATGACTTGTCTCCACAAGAATAGTTGGAATATGGCCAATTCATTTCCTGCCGCAATGCGTCATGCAGATAGCTGATTTGGTCTGAATTGGAACCGTTTCCAATTCAGCGGTTATTGAACAGCATCAAGCCGTGCCAACCCATCGGGGTGAACCCTAATACACCGAATGGGGTTTGTACCAATCTCACTTTTGCAGAAGGCACGTACTATTTAGTTCGACCAAAAAATTAACTTGAGCCCAAGGTAACGTTCTTATGGACAAAGTTGGCATTGGCATCATTGGCTGCGGCAATATCAGTGATGCCTACCTCAAGGCCATTGTGGGTTTTCCCTTGCTGGAGGTTCGGGGTGTGGCGGATATCCGCCCTGAAGCGGCGCTAGCGGCTGCGGCTAAACACGGGCTAAAGGCGCAAACGATGGACGCGCTGTTATGCGACGATGACATCGAAATTGTGGTCAACCTCACCATTCCTGCGGTGCATGTGGAAGTAGGCTTGCAGGTGTTGGCTGCTGGCAAACATGTGCACTCTGAAAAGCCGCTGGGGCTGACGGTGGCGGATGCCAGCCGCTTGATCGAGATGGCAGAGCGGCATCAACTGCGCGTAGGTTGTGCACCGGATACTTTTCTGGGCGGTGGTCACCAGACGTGCCGGACCCTGATCGACGATGGTGAAATGGGCAGCGTGGTGGCCGGAACGGCGTTTTTCATGTGTCCCGGACACGAGCGCTGGCACCCCAATCCAGCCTTCTACTACCAGCCAGGTGGTGGCCCCATGCTGGACATGGGGCCGTACTACATCACGGCGCTGGTCAATCTGATCGGGCCTGTAGCCCGCGTCTCGGGCATCACCTCACGCAGCCGGACGCAGCGTCTGATCACCAGCGAACCGCTCAAGGGGCAGTTGATGGATGTCACGGTGGCCACGCATGTGGCTGGCACGCTGGAATTTGCCAGCGGCGCGGTGGTGTCAATTGCCACCAGTTTTGATGTACCCAAACACACCTGCAAACCGATTGAACTGCACGGTACGCTGGCCAGCCTGCAGGTGCCTGATCCCAACCGCTTCGGTGGTCCGATTGCCATGGCGCAGCCGGGGCAGGACTGGGTGGACCAGCCCACCACACACGGCTACTGGGATGGCAACTTCCGCAGCATTGGGGTGGCTGACATGGCCCATGCCCTGCGCTCCGGGCGTGCCCACCGCGCCTCGGGCGAACTGGCGTTACACGCGCTGGAGGTCATGGAGGCGTTCCAGGTGTCATCAGATTCCGGTCGACATGTGCAGATTGCATCGCGCCCGCCCCGCCCGGCTCCCTTGCCTGCCAGTTTGATGCCTGGCCTTCTGGATTGAGCGCAGACTCTTACCTCAACAACACACAGGAAACCATGTGAAAAAAGCATTGATCGTCTGGGGCGGATGGCATGGCCACGAACCCGAACAGGGCTCGCAGATTGTGCGCGACATTCTCCAAAACAATGGTTTCGAAGTTCGTGTTGAGACGCAGACGGCCGCTTTTGTCGACCCGGCATTGGCGCAGCTGGATCTGATTGTGCCGATCTACACCATGTCCAAGATCGAGAAGGAGGAATGTGCCAATCTTACCGCAGCAGTGCGTTCCGGCGTGGGGCTGGCGGGCTTTCATGGGGGCATGTGTGACTCGTTCCGCGACTCGGTTGAGTACCAGTTCATGACGGGCGGGCAGTGGGTCGCACACCCCGGTGGTGTGATTGTTTACCGCGTCAACATCACCAGGCCGGAGGACCCGGTGATGGCTGGCTTGTCAGACTTCGACTATCGCTCCGAGCAGTACTACATGCATGTAGACCCTTCCAACAAGGTGCTGGCCACTACCACCTTCAGCGGCGAACACGCCGAATGGATCACCGGTGTGGTCATGCCGGTTGCGTGGAAGCGTCGCCATGGCCAGGGCCGGGTTTTTTACAGTTCACTGGGCCATGTGTCGGCAGAGTTTCAGGTGCCGCAAATGCGGACGATTTTTGAGCGCGGCATGTTGTGGGCGGCACGCTAATTGGCACGTTAACAACCCGAAAGCAAATGAGATGACGATTGAAGCTGGTAACGTGACGAAGGGAGTGACCACAAACGACAAACCCCGCCGATTGCGCCTGGGCATGGTCGGGGGGGGTGAGGGGGCTTTTATCGGTGCTGTGCACCGCATCGCCCTGCGCCTGGATGACCACTACGAGTTGGTGGCCGGGGCGCTGAGTGCCGATGCCGCGCGTAGCCATCGCTCGGGTGCCGCGCTGGGTCTGGACCCGCACCGGGTTTACGCCAGCTACCAGGACATGGCGCAGGCAGAGCACCAGCGGCCGGACCCGATTGACGCGGTGGTGATCGTCACCCCCAACCACATGCACGCGCCGGTGG
The DNA here is from genome assembly GCA_011391115.1 of Candidatus Egaibacter danicus. Next base: position 11,008 of record JAABRC010000009.1, read on the forward strand.
CGGAAGTGTTTTTGCGCGCGGGTTTTCATGTAATTTGCGACAAACCACTGACCACCACTCTGGCGCAGGCGGTGGCGCTGCGCGATTTGGCGCGCACTTGTGGCAGGGTGTTTTGTGTAACCCACAACTACACGGGTTACCCGCTGATGCGCCATGCCCGCGAGATGGTGGCCACAGGCGTGCTGGGGGACATTAGGCTGGTGCAGGTAGAGTATCCGCAAGAGTGGCTGGCCGAGCCCATTGAACAAACGGGCCAGAAACAGGCCGAGTGGCGCACCGACCCCGCCCGCTCCGGCGCGGGTGGTTGCCTGGGCGACATTGGTACACACGCCTACAACCTGGCAGACTTCGTCACCGGCTTGAAACTTGACCAGCTATGCGCCGAACTGACGACGTTTGTGCCTGGTCGGCGACTCGATGACAACGTCAACATGCTGCTGCGTTACCAGGGCGGTGCCCGTGGCATGTTGTGGGCCAGCCAGGTTGCGCCGGGCCATGAAAACGGTCTGCGTTTGCGGGTGTATGGCACCCTGGGCGGTGTCGAATGGGTTCAGGCTGAGCCCAATGTGCTGATTCATTCGCCGCTGAACGAGTCGCGCCGCCTGATTACCCGGGGCTCTACGGCAGCGTGTGCAGCGGCAGCCCGTGTGACCCGTATCCCGTCAGGCCATCCTGAGGGTTATCTGGAAGGGTTTGCCAACATTTATACCGAGGCGGCACTGGCGATTCGCGCGGTGAATGCGGGTCGGCCCATCCCTGCCGAGGTGCATTTCCCCACGATGGACGACGGTGTCAAAGGCATGGCGTTCATTGAGGCGGCCGTCAAGTCCTCAGCCGCTGGTGCGGTCTGGGTGACACCTGACTTCGTCTAAACCACTTACTGCACCAATGATTACCAACCCCATCCTGCCGGGCTTCAACCCCGATCCTTCCATTTGCCGCGTTGGTGAAGACTATTACATCGCCACCTCCACGTTTGAGTGGTACCCCGGCGTACAGATTCACCATTCGCGTGATCTGGTCAACTGGACGCTGGTCAAGCGCCCGCTGGACCGCGCGTCACAGCTCGACATGCGCGGCAACCCCGATTCCTGTGGCATCTGGGCCCCCTGTCTGTCCCACGCTGACGGGTTGTTCTGGCTGGTGTACACCGATGTCAAGCGCTACAGCGGCTTCAAGGATACGCACAACTACATCGTGACCGCACCGTCCATTGACGGGCCGTGGAGCGACCCCATTCACATCAACTCGTCGGGGTTCGATCCGTCGTTGTTCCACGATACGGACGGCCGCAAGTACTTCATGAACATGTACTGGAACCAGCGCGCTGAAGCACCTGGCGGCCACCAGGTCACGCCCAGTTTTCTGGGCATCTTGCTGCAGGAGTGGGATGCTGACAATGGAAAGCTCGTCGGTGAAACCAAAAACGTGTTTCGCGGCAGCTACCTTGGTCTGGTCGAGGGGCCCCATGTGTTCAAGCGCAACGGCTGGTACTACATGACCCTGGCTGAAGGCGGCACGGGCTACAACCATGCCGTCACCATGGCGCGTTCGCGCAGCATCTGGGGGCCGTATGAGATGCACCCCCGCGTACATCTAATGACCTCCAAGGACACGCCCGATGCGCCCCTGCAGCGTGTGGGTCACGGCCAGTATGTGGAGACCCCGGACGGTGAGGTCTACCACACCCATTTGTGCTCACGGCCTTTGCCCGGCACGCGGTTGTCGCCCCTGGGGCGCGAAACAGCCATCCAGAAATGCGTGTGGCGCGACGACGACTGGCTGTACCTGGAGAGTTCCGAAGGCGGGCCGATGGTTGCCAGTGTTCACGTGCCAGCACCCCATTTTCAGGCAGTGGCGGAGCCTGCCCAGGCCAGCCACAACACGTTCACGGGCAGTGAATTGCCGCTGGAATTCCAGTGGCTGCGCACGCCTTATCCAGCGCGTCTGTTCAGCCTGACCGGCAAGGCCCTGCGCCTGCATGCGCGCGAGTCGGTCGGTAGCTGGTTCGAGCAGTCTTTGGTGGCCCGGCGGCAGGAGCACTTTGTGTTCCGTGCTGAAACCGAACTGGACTTTGAACCCCAGACCCATCAGCAGCTGGCTGGCCTGACGCTGTATTACAACCAGTTCAAGTACCACGCCTTGGGTGTGACATGGCATGAGGTGCTGGGCCGCTGCCTGACCCTCGTCAGCTGCGAGGCCAACTACCCGGATGCCAAGCCCACCCATCCCCTGCCGGCGCTGATTCAGTTGCCCGCCCAAGGGAAAATTGGCTTGGCCTGCGAGGTAGACCATGGCCAGCTTCGCCTGCAGTACCGCATTGCCAATGACTGGATTGATGTGGGTCCGGTGCTGGATGCTAGTCTGATCTCGGACGAGGCCGGCCGGGGTGTACACGGCTCATTCACCGGGGCCTTTGTGGGCATGCTGGCGTTTGATCTTTCAGGTGGGGCGCAGCCGGCCGATTTTTACCGCTTCAGCTACATTCCCCACAATGTTGCCGCATCCTGATGGGCCTTGAAAGCTTTGCTGATGACGACCGCTAACCCGACATCTGTCCATCCCACCCCTGGGCCACGGTTGCCGCAGGTGTTTGGTCTGGCCAATGGGGGTACCCATATCATGGTGACTGACCGCGGGGCCAGTTGGCTGTCGTGTGAGTTGGACATGGGGCCAGATAGTCGGCGCGAGATTCTACTGGGGCATCAAGAGCCCTTCATGTATGGCTCCCAGCCGGGTTATCTCGGCGCTATTGTGGGGCGGTATGCCAACCGTATTGCCGGTAGCCGGTTTGTCGACGCCACAGGCCAGACCCATGTGCTCACGCCAAACGAAGGAGAGGTGCAATTGCATGGCGGGCTGGACGGTTTTGACAAACGTGACTGGCAGGTGTTGTCCCGGGGACCCAGTCGGCTCGTGCTCGGGCTGGAATCGCCTGCCGGAGACCAGGGCTTTCCGGGCAACCTGCAGGCGCAGGTGACTTATGAAGTTGCGCTGGATGGTGCGGTCACGATCCGTTTCGACACCCGCGTGGATGCAGTGTGTCCGGTCAACCTGTCCAGCCACGGCTACTTCAACCTGGATGGCGCCGATGCACAGAGCGACTTTGGGGACGTGCTGGACCACACGCTGTGGATTGCGTCGAAGCACTACCTGCCCATCGATGCACGCCTTATCCCCACGGGCGAGCTGGCCCCGGTTCAGGGAACACCATTCGATTTTTCAACGGCGCAGCGACTGCGTGAGGCGCTGGCCCAAAGCCATCCCCAACTGTCCTTGGGCGGCGGTGGCCTGGATCATTGCTTTGTGCTGGACGCAACAGGCCAGGCGGGCGCCCGGCCCGTGGCAAAACTGTGCGCTGGGGACGGCAGTCTGACCATGACGTTAACCACCAGTTACCCGGGCCTGCAGTGTTACAGCGGCAACTATCTCACCGGCCTGCCCGGACGCAATGGTCGCCCCTTGACGCGCCATGCCGGGCTGGCCCTGGAGCCTGAGTACTTCCCGGACAGCCCTAACCACCCGGAATGGCCGCAGGCCAGTTGCTGGCAGCAGCCTGGTGAGCTGCGATCGCACTTCATGTGTTTTGCGTTCGACAGATATCTATAGAGCCCTTACCGGCAGGGGTGACTCTGAACAGAGTTTCGGCGCTGTGGCGGGGCAGCATGCGGCGTCCAATCGCAAACCAGTCTAGGGCACCGTGGTGAGAAACCCATCTGATTCATCGTCATCTGTAAATAATTCGCTACTAAATCAGTAGCTGCTCGCGCATATCCAATGAGGGTTGGATGCCAATTGAGTGCATTAAAACAACCAAAAACTACTCCTGCGGGCATGGAGTGTTATTGACTACAGCCGCTTTCTCGCCGGGCCGCTCTTGTCGCGATGCCTGGGTGCGTTGGGCGCAGAGTTCATCACGGTTGAATGTCCACAGGCCGGTGACGCTGGCACGGTATGACTTTATTTGCAGGGGAAAGCTGTGCCGCTTGCGTCCCATGTTCGCCCCGTTTTATACTGAAAAAATGAACGAACTAGTACATTCTGCAAGTGCACGCGTGTCTGCTGCGCGTGTCGGTACGGCCGTCAAGCCAGCCGCAAAAACCAGAACCGGGCGGGAACCCACACGCACCAACGACCCGGCCCGCACCATGGCGGGCATTCTGGAGGTGGCGACGAAAGAGTTTGCCGACAAGGGTTTGAGCGGCGCGCGCATCGACGAGATTGCGGCAGCCACCAAGACCAGCAAGCGCATGATTTATTACTACTTCGGCAGCAAGGAGGGTCTGTACGTGGCGGTGCTGGAAGACCAGTACCGCCGCATGCGCAAAATCGAGGCCGAGCAACATTTGGAGGATCTGGCACCCGAGGCCGCATTGCGCAAACTGGTGGCGTTTACGTTCGACCATCACTACGGCAATCAGGACTACATCCGGCTGGTCATGACCGAAAACATGGAGCGGGGCCAGTATCTGGCCCAGAGCAAAACCATCCAGGAACTCAACGTGACAGCCATCCAGTCTGTGCGGCTGCTGTACGAACGTGGCGTGGCGCAAGGTGTGTTCCGGCCGGGGCTGGACCCCATCGACATTCATGCTTCCATTTCGGCGCTGACGTTTTTCAATGTGTCGAACCAGTACACCTTCGGTCTGATTTTCAAGACGGGCAAGCGTTCGCCAGAAGCTTTGTCAGCCCGGCGCCAGAATATTGTCGAGTTGATCGTGCGTTTCGTAAAAGCCTGAGAGCGCGAAAGGGATGTGCCGCCAGAATCTGCGGCGATATTAGGGTAATTACTAATTCATAAAAACTAACTAGTTCGTACATTACGTATGACTACGCAATAACAGGAGACATTTCTATGCTGCAGACCTGGATAGACCGGTATTGCCGACTTCTGTCGGTGCTGATGGTCGCCTGCCTTGCCCTGATGGTCGTGCTGGTGTTTGGCAATGTTGTCATGCGCTACGCCTTCAACTCCGGATTCACGCTGTCTGAAGAGTTGTCGCGCTGGCTGTTTGTCTGGATGACCTTTCTCGGGGCCGTGGTGGCGCTGAATGAACGCGGGCATCTGGGCACGGATTCGCTGGTTGCCCGGCTCCCCATCCGGGGCAAGAAAATTTGCCTGGGGCTGGGTCATGCCTTCATGCTCTATATCTGCTGGCTGGTTTTCCAGGGCGCCCTGGAGCAGACCAGGATCAACTGGACGTCTACCAGTGCTGTCATGGAGACATCCATGGGGTATTTTTACTCTTGCGGTGTATTTTTCGCGGTTTCCGCCGCCGTGATTCTGTTGAACGACTTCTGGCGCCTGCTGTCAGGGCAGTTGTCAGACGAAGAACTGGTCGGTATCCGCGAATCTGAAGACATGCCGCACGGCGACCCCCAGCCGCTGCCCACTCAAACTACACGTTGAAAGCAGAGGCATCCAAATGACCATCGCCATCTTTCTGGGTTCCCTGCTTGCCGCCATGGCAATTGGCATTCCCATTTCGTTCTCGCTGCTCCTGTGTGGCGCCGCCCTGATGTGGCATCTGGACATATTTGATGCCCAGATCCTCGCGCAAAACGTCATTGAAGGCGCCAACAGTTTCCCCTTGCTGGCCGTGCCATTCTTCATGCTGGCGGGTGAAATCATGAACGCAGGCGGCTTGTCCCGCCGCATCGTCAACTTTGCCATGTCCCTGGTGGGGCATATCAAGGGTGGCTTGGGTTACGTGGCCATTCTGTCTGCCTGCATCATGGCTGCGTTGTCGGGTTCAGCCGTGGCGGATGCAGCCGCCCTGTCGGCTTTGCTGCTGCCGATGATGGTCGCGGCAGGCCATGACAAAGCCCGTTCGGCTGGCCTGCTGGCATCGGCCAGCATCATTGCGCCCATCATTCCCCCCAGCATTGCTTTCGTGATTTTTGGCGTGGCCGCCAACGTGTCGATTTCCAAATTGTTCATGGCAGGCATCGTTCCAGGCCTGATGTTGGGGGCATCGCTGTGGTTCACATGGGGCTTTCTGGCGCGGCGTGAGCAAGTGGCTGTTCCAGCGCGCAAGACAGCTGCAGAGGTTGTCGCCGCGTTCAAGGACGCCATCTTCGCGCTGGTTATGCCGATCATTGTCATTGTGGGTCTGAAGTTTGGAGTGTTCACGCCAACTGAGGCCGCTGTGGTCGCAGCGGTCTATGCCCTTTTTGTTTCAACCGTCATTTATGGCGAGTTGAAGATCAGCCAGTTGTATGGCCTGTTTCTGGCTGCTGCCAAGACCACGGCGGTCATCATGTTTCTGGTGGCTGCGGCCATGGTGTCTGCCTGGCTGATTACAGTGGCGCAATTGCCTGCGCAACTGGTGGCGTTGCTTCAGCCTTTGCTGGACAGTCCACGGTTGCTCATGGCGGCCATTATGGTGCTGGTGATCATTGTGGGCACGGCCATGGACATGACCCCAACCATCCTGATCCTGACCCCCGTGCTGATGCCGTTGGTGAAGGCGGCAGGCATTGACCCCGTGTACTTTGGTGTGCTGTTTGTGATGAACAACGCCATCGGCCTGATCACACCGCCGGTCGGTACCGTTCTCAATACCGTTGCCGGTGTCGGCAAAGTGAGCATGGACGACGTTACCAGAGGTGTGTGGCCTTTTATGGCTGCGCAATTTACGCTGATGTTTTTGATGGTTCTGTTCCCGCAGATCGTCATGGTGCCAGCGCGCTGGTTCTATTGAATGTTTTCCCGATGCGGGGCGTGTTTGGTACGCCTAACCCTGTGTCACTACATTTTGCGTACTGCGTTCACTTTTTCGGAGACAACATGAAACGATTAGTCCTTAAATCCATCGCTGCCGCTGTGGCCTTGACCGCCATTGGCATGGCTTCGGCTCAAGACATCAAGGAGCGGACCCTGAAATTTGCGGTTGCGGGTCCCGAAACCCATCCCGCCGTGCCTGGCATGAAGAAATTTGCCGAGGCCGTAACCGCCAAGTCCGGCGGCAAGATCAAGGTCACCCTGTTTCTGAACAGCGCACTCGGTGGCGACCAGGCAGTGGTCTCTGCCATCAAGGGCGGCACCGTTGAAATGTCGGTGATGAACTCCGGTATCCTGGCCAGCGAAGCCAAAGAGCTGGCACTGTTTGACTTCCCCTTCCTGTTCGCCAACGAAAAAGAATCCGACGCTATCGTTGACGGACCGGTTGGCAAGAAGATGCACGCCCTCCTGCAGGAAAAAGGCCTCGTGGGCCTGTCTTACTGGGAACTGGGCTATCGCCACATGACCAACAGCAAGCGCCCATTGAACAAAGTGGAAGACATCGAAGGTTTGAAGCTGCGCGTGATCCCGAACCCCATCAATGTGGACTGGGTCAAGGCACTGGGTGCCAACCCGACACCACTGCCTTTCCCTGAAGTCTATGGTGCTCTGGAGCAAAAAGCCATCGACGGTCAGGAAAACCCCATCGCTGTGATCGCAGCCAACAAGTTCTGGGAAGTCCAGAAATACGTGGCCCTGACTAATCATCAGTACAACCCGCAATCGGTAATCTTCAGCAAGAAGGTCTGGGACACCCTTAGCCCGGCCGAGAAGAAAATCATTGATGACTCTTCCGACGAGGCTACCAAGTTCCAGCGCGAGCAGTCGCGTGCTGCGGTAGCCGCCAACGTGGAACTGTTGAGGAAAAACGGCATGACCATCACCCAGTTCTCACCAGCCGAAGTCACCAAGCTGCGCGACAAAATGAAGCCGGTGATTGCCAAGTACACCGCTAGCGTGGGCGAAGCGACCGTCAACGAAGTGCTGGCTGAACTGGCCAAGATGCGCAAATAAGCTGAATTACTATTAAGTTACCTGGGAGGCACTGACACCTCCCGGGCGGCTTTGTCTTTCCGAAAAGCTTTCTTGCATCTCGCCCTCTTTTTTCATGAATAAAACACGTATCGCGGTAGCCGGCGCTGGCTATATCGGGCAAGCCCATATGGACGTGGCGCAAGCCAGCCCGACCTGCGTTTTGTCTGCGATTGTTGATCCTTCGCCCGCTGCGGTAGCCTTAGCGGCGAAGGCCGGTGTTCCGCTTTACGCGTCACTCGATGAGCTTTTATCCAAAGACCGTCCGGATGGTCTGATTCTGGCCACGCCCAACCACCTGCATGTCACGCAGGGGTTGCAGTGCATCGCTGCAAAACTGCCTGTCCTGCTGGAAAAACCGATTGCCACCACCGTGGCCGAAGGTGAGCAATTGGTCAAGGCGGTTGACACCGCCGGTGCCAAAGTACTCATTGGTCACCACCGTGCGCACAGTCCCATCATGGCCAAGGCCAAAGAGGTGGTGGATTCCGGCAAACTGGGCAAACTGGTCGCTGTGATGGGTAGCGCCACCTTTCTCAAGCCCGATCACTATTACGCAGATGGCCCCTGGCGCTGTGAAATCGGCGCAGGCCCGATTCTGTTGAACATGATCCACGAAGTGCATAACCTGCGCATGTTGTGCGGCGACATGGTTGCGGTGCAGGCGTTCGCCTCACACGCCACACGGGGCTTCCC
>JAABRC010000090.1 GCA_011391115.1 Candidatus Egaibacter danicus
GCGCCCGATGCTGTTTTGACTGCAGGTACGACAAATGCCGCGGGTTTTATCTCGCCGCCAGTTGTTACGAGGGTCACGGCGGTGAGTGTACCTGCGGAAGCGGGAATCACCGCGGCTGCGACGTCCGTCGCAACTGAGCGGGGTTTGCATGATGCCGGTTGGGAGCAAGATCTCGAAACCGAGGCGCTGGAGCTTCTGGTCAGTGGCCGTCCGGACGTGTGGGATGCGCTCACACGGCGTTTTGAGTCCAGGCTGATTCATGCAGCACTACAAAACACCCGGGGGCGCCGCATCGAGGCGGCGCAAAAACTGGGCATTGGCCGCAACACCATTACCCGCAAGATTCAGGAGCTGGGCCTGGAGTAAATCAGTTCTTCTAATGTTTTCTGAAATTAAGTAATAAACGTGTTTGATGGCCGGCAGCTGCGCAAAATGGGTTTCCGTATTACCCATTACCGGAGAGTCCCATGCGCATCGGCGTTCCCAAGGAAATCAAAAACCATGAATACCGGGTTGGCCTGACCCCTGCCAGTGTGCGTGAACTGGTGGCGCAGGGCCACCAGGTTCTCGTTCAGCGTGATGCCGGCAGCGCCATTGGACTGGAAGATGCGCAGTATCAGGCGGCAGGTGCCGAAATCGTGAATGCGGCAGCTGCCGTGTTTGAGCGCGCCGACTTGGTGGTGAAGGTCAAGGAGCCGCAGCCGCCGGAATGCGCGATGTTGCGACCGGGTCAGATTCTGTATACCTATTTGCATCTGGCGCCTGATCCCCGGCAGACGGCAGCGTTGATCAAATCAGGTGCGATATGCATAGCGTATGAAACGATCACCGGGCCCGGAGGCGGTTTGCCGCTTTTGGCGCCGATGAGCGAGGTGGCCGGCCGTATGGCGATTCAAGCCGGTGCAACCCATCTCGAAAAATCGCATGGTGGCCGTGGCCTGTTGCTGGGCGGCGTACCGGGCGTGGCAGCGGGCCATGTTGTGATCCTCGGTGCGGGTGTCGTCGGCAGCAACGCGCTGCAGATGGCGGTAGGCCTGGGCGCGCGGGTGACGGTGATTGACAAAAACATGGACCGTCTTCGTGCGCTGGACCTGGTCTTCGGTAACCGCATCAGTACGCTTTACTCCACGGAGTCCAGCATTGAAGACGCGGTGCTGGATGCCGACCTGGTTGTTGGCGGTGTGCTGGTGCCCGGCGCTGCAGCCCCCAAACTGGTCACCCGGGCACACATTGCCCGCATGAAGAAAGGCTCTGTGGTGGTGGATGTGGCAATTGACCAGGGTGGCTGCTTCGAGACATCCCACGCGACAACGCACGCCGAGCCCACTTATATGGTGGATGGCGTGGTGCATTACTGCGTCGCCAACATGCCGGGTGGCGTGGCGCGTACCTCAACCTTTGCCCTGAATAACGCCACGATTGGGCATGCGATGGCGCTGGCCAATAGAGGGTGGCAAGGGGCGCTACGTGACAACCAACATTTGCGTAATGGCCTGAACGTCTGTAAGGGCCACGTCACTTATGAGGCAGTGGCACGCGAACTGAATCTGCCATTCGTGAGCGCTGACGGCCTGCTGGACTGATGGTGGTTACCCGAGGGTCAGTACCACTGGTGCGTGGTCACTGGGGCGTTCATTTTTCCGCGGATTTTTGTCAATCTGGCAGGCTTTTGCCAGAGGTCTCAACGCCTGACTGATCAATATGTGATCAATACGCAGGCCACGGTTGCGACGAAAGGCGAAGTCACGGTAATCCCACCAGCTGTAGCTTTTTTCAGGTTGCTGAAAAAGCCTGAATGAATCATGCAAGCCCAGCGCAACCAGTGCGCGCAGGTGGTAACGTTCCTCTTCCGTGCAGTGAATGGTGTCTTTCAGCGCAACAGGATCCCATACATCGGCATCGTCAAACGTGATGTTGAAGTCCCCCATCAGCACCAGATTGGGGTGAGTGAGCAGTTCATTGCGTACCCAGTCTCGCAGGCCCTTGAGCCAGTTCATCTTGTAATCGAACTTGTCGCAGCCTGGCTCCTGCCCATTCGGGAAATAACCCCCAATGACACGAATGATCTGCTGTGGGTCGTTGTCTATTGTGAACGTGCCACTGATGACCCGTGACATGTCATCGGAGAAGCCGGGAATGTTTTTGACCACGTCGGCCGCCGGCAAGCGAGACACCAGCGCCACGCCGTTGTAGGTTTTCTGGCCAAACCACTGTGCCGAATAGCCAGCTTGCGTGAACGCATCTACCGGAAATTTGTCATCGGTCAATTTGAGTTCCTGCAGCGCCAGAACATCGACTGGATTCTGGACCAGCCAGTCCAGCACCTGGGGCAGACGAACGGTGAGTGAGTTGACGTTCCAGGTGGCAAGTTTCATGAAATGGCAGATGAAGTGATCGATTTAAGGCAGCTCGTCGCAGCGTCATTATTCCACCCCCATGCAGCTGCGGTTTCCCGCGCCTGAACGGTCAAGGCAGTGCAAGGAAAAGAGCCCCGGCTTCGCATGCGAAACCGGGGCTCTTGAGACGGTGCCTGTTGTCAGCAGAGAATTAGGCAGTGTCCTTGTCCTTTGCGAACCAGGAATCTGTTGCCTTCCGTTCCCACTCCGCCAATTGCTTTTCGGCCTCGTCCTTGGCCACGCCATAGCGTTCCTGGATTTTTCCGGCAAGCTGGTCGCGACGACCTGCGATAACGTCGAGATCGTCATCAGTCAGCTTGCCCCATTGCTCTTTCGCCTGCCCAGTGACTTGTTTCCAGTTACCTTGAATGCGGTCCCAGTTCATGAGAATCTCCTTGAATGTGAATAAAAAAATTCAGCCCAGTATTAATGACCTGATTTAAGGACGGATGGTGATTTCGTTCTTGACCATCTTCACGCCGCTCACGCCACGCGCAATGTTTTCTGCGGTAACTTTTTCAGTTGCATTCTTGGCGAAGCCTGACAACATGACGACGCCGTTTAACGTTTCAACACTGATCGCCGCGGCATCGACCTGTTTGTTTTCGACGAAGCGTGACTTGATGAGTGTGGTAATACCGGCATCGTCGACATAGGCGCCAACAGTTTCCTGCCCGCGGGTGACGGCACAACCGGTGGCAGTGAGCAGTGCAATGGCGGTAGCGATGGCGAGTAGTGGGGTTCGAATTTGCATGGTAAATCTCCAGTAGAAATGATTGATCGGAAAAGCTTGACTGGATGGTGATGAGCCCCACCACCCATGGGCGGGAAAATGATGGTCCTTAGCCAAACCGATGAATGAACTATATGAGCGCTGGTTCCCGGTAGCCATCGGTGGTTGGCTCGTGAATGTGTAGGACATGGCCGCGTGCCGGCGTCGCAATGTCCGGGGCGGTTAGCCGGGGTTAGTTGCTTCAAACGCTCGTCGTTGAGTCCTGTAGGAGCAGGACTACCCTGAAAGCCGGTTGCCGCTGATGGTGACCCGCATTGCCTGAGCCGAAGATCACTCTGTGCTCGCCGGTTGAGCTGCGTGGACCACGGTGCCCGCAGTTATGTCAACCACGTACAAGACCTGATCTGTTCAAAACTTCGAGGAGAGCCGCATGAGCTTGGGAACCATACTGTTGATTATTTTGATTCTGATGTTGATCGGTGCCATGCCGAGCTGGCCGCACAGCAGGAGTTGGGGCTATGGACCCAGCGGCGGATTGGGATTGGTTGTGATCATCATTCTGATCTTGCTCGTAACGGGGCGGCTGTGATTGGTGACTCCTACCGATTAGGTCGACAAACCATGCGGAAACCGGCTTTCCGCATCTGAGCCAAAGTCCGCCAGAATGGCCACTGCTACCAACCCGCTGCGATTGAGCCGACTACCTGGCTTTTTCCTGGTCGTGTTGTTTGGTACCACGGGCTGCGGGAGTCTGCCGACCATCGTTCCTGATCTGGCTCAACATGCGGACACACGCATGCAACTGGAAGGCTCACAGGGACCGTTATCTGTAATGCAGAGCAAGGTGATCCTGGAACGCCTGGCCAGCCGTGGCCAGGAAACCAACATATTTGATCGCCATCTGGCACTCGAGGAAGCCATCGCTGGCAGTCCCTTGACCACTGGCAACCAGGTTGTGCTGCTTCAGGATGGCCCGGCCACCTACCAGGCCATGCTGGCAGCCATCATGGCGGCTCAGGATCACATCAATCTGGAGACCTACATTCTGGATGATGACGAGGTGGGTCAGCGGTTTGCCCAGGCACTGCTGGAGAAGCAGCAACAGGGCGTGCAGGTCAACCTCATTCATGACGGTGCAGGTACATTCAGTACTCCGGCAACATTTTTCAAGCGGTTGACCGACCAGGGGATCAACGTGCTTGAGTTCAACCCCATCAATCCTTTGACGGCGCGCAAGGAATGGGAGTTGAACCAGCGTGATCACCGCAAGTTGCTGATTGTCGATGGACTTACGGCCTTTCTGGGCGGTATCAATATCAGCAGTGTGTATTCCGGTGGTTCGTTTAGCCAGAGTTCACGTGTTCCAAAGGACGGTAGCCTCGCCTGGCGCGATACAGATCTGCAACTGCGCGGATCTGTGGTCGCCGAATTTCAGAAGCTGTTTCTAGCAACCTGGGAAAAGCAAAAGGGATCACCATTGCCGGCGAAAAACTACTTTCCACCTCCAGAGAATGCCGGCCGCGAGGTGGTACGGGCCATAGGCAGTTCACCTGACGAACCCTTCAGCCTGATCTATGCCACGCTGCTTTCGGCAATCGGCAGCGCTGAAACCAGCATACACCTGACCAATGCCTATTTCGCGCCAGATCCGCAGCTGCTTGCAGCGCTGAAAGCGGCAGCCGCGCGCGGGGTTGATGTGAAGCTGATCCTGCCCAGCCAGACCGACTCATGGCTGGTATTTCACGCGGGGCGCGGCTATTACAGCCCTCTGTTGCAGGCGGGGATAAAAATATATGAACGGCGAGGTGTCATTCTCCATTCCAAGACGGCACTGATCGATGGCGTGTGGGCAACAGTAGGGTCAACCAATCTGGACTGGCGCAGTTTTTTGCATAACGATGAGTTGAATGCGGTCGTTTTGGGCGCTGAATTTGGCAACCAGATTCAGGCTATGTTCGAGAAGGATCTTGCCGCTTCCGATGAGGTCACACCCGAAAAATGGGAGAGCCGCGCATTGAACCTGCGAGTCAAGGAGTTGTTTGCCCGGCTTTGGGAGTACTGGTTGTAGGTCGTGCCGCGTTAGCGCCGCCGGTGTATCTTTACGTCGACGCTCATTCCAAGAAAGTCCCCCGGAAATCCGGTCCATGAGCCACTTACGGGGGATGCCAGGCTGGCGTGCCGCGCTACGCCGACACGAATCAAATCAGTGCGGTCAATCAGGTTGTTGGTTGGATCGAAGGGAATCCACCCGGCGCCAGGCAGATAGACTTGTACCCACGCATGGGTGGTGCCGGTTGTGGCAACAGGCAGCGAGCCGTCGTCAAGCCATGGGGTGTACAGATAGCCAGAAACAAATCGCGCAGCATAACCAAGGTGGCGCGCTGCTTCGATCATCAACGTAGCAAAATCACGGCAGGTGCCGCTTCGGAGTTCCAGCGTGCGATGCGGTGTCTGGACACCTTCCTCGAATCGTGGCAGATACTGCATGTGGCTACGGATGAATTGCGTCAGGTTCACCAGCAGCTGGCGCGAACCAGTCTCACCGGTACTAACCGAGAACTGTGTCGCCCATGCGTTGATGATGCCATCCGGATCGTTGTAGTACGGACTGATGTAATGTGCCAGCACCAGCCGCTCTTCGTCGTTGTATGCGAATGGATAGGTTCGTGCGTGAGGGCTCAGGGGAAAGTCCAGTGCGGGCGTACCGGTGTGTTCGACAGAAAAAGAACACACCACCTTCAACTCAGTGGCAGGACTTTGTGGCTGAACAAGCGCGACAGAGTTGGAATAAACGTCCTGTATCAAGCGGATATCCTGCGGGGCAGGGGTCACGGTCATATCCGTTGCCAGTACCCTCAGGTCATGACTGTCTCGCGGTCGAAACAATACACGGTGCTCGCCAAGCGCCACCATCTGAGCGTAGCGGTAGTGCGTGGTGTGGGTGATATCAAAAAAAACTGACACTTCTGTGATCTTGAAACTGTCCGCCAGTTGAGCTAGTGAGAGGAAGCTGGTTTCTGCCTCATGGAGTCAGCTTACAGGACTGGGCCTTTCGTCTTCGTCTGTTGCATCAAGGACATCAGCATCTTCATCCACGATTGAGGCGGTACCTGCGCAGCGGCTGTAGCTACTATTTGGGGTATCAGCCCAGCGAACAGGGCCGGTGTGAGAAGCCAGCGCCACGGCTGGCTCCTGACAAATAGCACCCCCATTACGGCAGCGCCAGCGACCAAGCCGACCGGATGACGTTGTGCCAGCGGTTGAATCACTGCTTTGACCGTGTCTGCCGCTGATATGCAGACAAGACGCAGAGGATGAACTGCCCACCAGACATTGAGAGTCTGAAGCAGGACTGGCGCGCCAGGGATCGATTTCAGACCGTCAAACCATGCTGGCGCAGAAATACCCTGCGCGGTTTTCGAAAGACTGCTATGTGGGCCTGAGTGTTCGCGCATCGCCTGGCACAGTCGTTCGCGGGACATTGCCAACCGCTCTGAGGCCGTAACCAGATTGCTCACGATACCGTCGCTTCTCGCAGCATGGCCATGTCGGCCTTTAACTGCCGTCGCAGGGCGTCAAAAGCAGTTTCTTCCGGCCGCTCCCTGATCGCTATCAGGCACCACGTTCCCAGCCCTATGGGCAATATCGGTGTGACGATCAGAGCCCACGGGGTTTGGTTGCCGGCTGCCGGGAGCACTGCCCATATCATCGCGGCCACACCCACCAGAACTGCTGCTACAGTAAAAAAGCAAATTGCCATGATGCCCAGCCTGGCACGACGCTTCCAGATACTGGATGCATTGCTGACCTCGGCTGAAGCAAGACCAGCGTAGGCCTCGGCATGATCTATCAATAGCTGCGGTCGTGTTGCGATCAGGTATAGCAGTGCGGACATGGTGAAATAGACGCGTAAATGAGTCTTAGCCGCGATGACCAGATCGGCTGATCAAGCTCACCAATGCCATTAGCGCTGCTCCAGTCGCAGCGGCGATGAGCATGGCTTTCACCGGTTCATCCTTGATGTACTGCACCGTGCCATCAGCTGTATCCCGGGTTTTTTCCCGCAAGTGTTGTGACGTCGCGCGGACACCATTCACTCCACGCTGGGCCAGTGCACTGACCTGCTCGGAGGCCCGGTTCAGCATGGGTTCTGCCTGATGCCGTACCTCCTGCATGGCCTGCGCCAAACCATCGACCGCCTCGTTTGCCAGGCGTTGAGTAGAGCGGATGGCCTCGTCTGCGGTTTGGGTCACCTGATCGGTGAGGTTGTTGGAGGGTTCCTGGGGTTTTTTTGCAAACTTGATGGTTCCATTTTTTTGGAGGTTGAGTGAAGTTGAGTTTGAAGGCAACAGGCGG
>JAABRC010000091.1 GCA_011391115.1 Candidatus Egaibacter danicus
ATCCTGGATGAACCGACCACCGGCTTGCACTTTGCCGACATTGCCCTGCTGCTGAAGGTGCTGCAACACCTGCGTGACGCAGGCAACACCATCGTGGTGATTGAACACAACCTGGACGTCATCAAGACCGCCGACTGGCTGATCGACATGGGCCCAGAAGGTGGCGCCGGCGGCGGGCAGGTGGTGGGGGTGGGGACGCCGGAAACCATTGCCGCCAACCCGGCCAGTCATACCGGCAGGTATTTGCAGCGTCTTTTTTGAGTCGAATTGGCACCCAGCCCTCGTGAAATATGCGTGAGTAGCTATATATTTGATAGCATTTTGAATGACGATTAGCTCCCGAGGCTGCCACCTTCCGGGAAATAGCTGGCAAACACCCTGCATCTCGCACGCTTCACATCAGCTCGCGCGGATATTCTGGACAGACCAGTGGGACTGCCTGACGAACTCGTTGTGATAGGTACGTCCCTTCGGCACTAACAAGTGGCCCCAAGACTAAACGTATGACACTTCAAAAGATAGCCCCATCGATGCTGCGCTGGTTCACCACGCTGAAGTTCAAGATCGTCACGATGGCGGTGGTCACTGGTGTGTTATCTGCCGTGGGCACGGCCCAACTGGTGCTCGTCACGACGCGGGACGATATCCAGCGCCTTTTGATGCAGGGTGACAGTGATGATTCCGAGCGTACCGCGGCACTGCTGGCCACCAAGATGGACATGCTGCAAGGCACGCTGACCGCCGTGGCACGCCAGGTGCAGCCCGCCATGTGGCAAGACCGCGTTGCCATGACCCAATTTCTGACCGACAAGCCGGCCATTGGTGCGCTGTTCGACAGCGTTTTCGCGGCGCGGGCAGACGGCGAGATGCTGGCACGACTGGTCAAAAGCGTTCCGGCATCGGGTTTGCCCAATGTGGCCGACCGTGCGTATTTCCAGCAGGCACTAAAAACCGATCAACCAGTGGTGTCAGAGCCGATTATTGGCAAAGTGAGTAAATCACCCATCGTCGTCATTTCGATTCCCGTACTGTCCCCAGAGGGCAAAGTCACCGGGATCATTGCCGGTTCATTGACGCTGGAATCAACCAGCCTGTTTTCGGAAGTCACGCGCCAGACTCATCAAACCGGATCAAGCACGCTGATCATGAACCGTTCTGGCATCCTGCTGGCACATCCCGATCCCGCGCGGGTGATGGGAAGCGCGGGTGATGAACCCGGCCTGATGGAAGTGTTCAACCAATGGCATTCGTCGGGTAGTCCGATAGATACTGATGGCAAGGCAACCTTGTCCAACGGGTACCTCGTGTCGATGGCGGGTATCCCGGTTTCGGACTGGGTGCTGGTGCGCCTGACGCCCCAGGCTGTCGCACTGCAGCCGGTGGCCGCTGCGCGAATCACGGCGTGGAAAGCCGCTGCAGGCGTCGGTATGCTGGCAGCGGCGCTGGCCGGCATACTGGCCTTGTACCTGACGAGACCGATCTCCGAACTGCGAAAGCGCGCGGAAAAGATGCTGGCCGAAGTGGGGCCCTCTTCCGAGGGTTGGCCCCAGGAGCGCGGTGAGGTGGGGGAACTGGCTCTGGCCTTCCAGCAAGTGGTGGAGCAACGCCACCAGAAACAGGGTGAAACGCAAGCCCTTCTGGAGCAACTTGAGGCAGTGCTCGATCACGCGGAGGTAGGCATTGCGCTGACGCGCGACGGCCGCTTTGAGCTGGTCAGTCGCCACTTTTGTCATATTTTTCGGTGCGAAAAGCATCACGCTGTCGGTCAGCCGACCCGGATGATTCATGCCTCTGATGCGGCCTACCAGACTTTGTCGGAACGCGCCAGACCCGCATTCATGGAACACGGCTCCTTTGATGGTGAAGTGGAGTTGATGCGACGTTCTGGCCAGCTGTTCTGGGCCCACATGCGGGGGCGCGCTGTTCTTCCAGGTGATCGATCCAAAGGCACCATCTGGACCATCGAAGATGTAACCGAGGTACGCGAGCAGCGCGAGCGGCTGACCTGGACCTCCAGCCACGACTCTCTGACCGGTCTGGCCAATCGCGCCGCTTTCGAAGTGCTGCTCGAAGATGCCACGGCACGGGCTGCGCAAGAACCCTTTTGCGCTTTGTTCATTGATCTGGACCGCTTCAAACAGGTCAACGATACCGGTGGCCACGCAGCGGGTGATGCCCTGCTGCGTGATGTTGCGCACGAGCTTGCCGCCCACGTGCGCAAGTCCGATACGGTTGCCCGGCTGGGTGGCGACGAGTTCGCGGTCTTGCTAAGCCAGTGCCCATTGTCCCAGGCACAGACCATTGCAGAGAAATTACGAAGTGCTGTGGTTGCCTACCGACTCACGTGGGAGGGCAACAGCTTCAGCGTGGGGGCCAGCATTGGTCTGGTTCGCGTGGACACCACGTTCACCTCCGCTGCCGATGTGCTGCGTGCAGCGGACGCCGCCTGCTACGCGGCGAAGCAGCAGGGGCGCAACTGTGTGACGGTATACGGGACTACAGCATGAAGCCCAGGTCCTTCGGATAGTCGATGCCATTGACGGTTCCACCAAAATTGACGATCTTGGGAAGAACGCCCGGCATTTCGGAATCCGACACGCCGAACCATTTGGCCAGCGTAGCGGCGTATTGATCCACCGACGTCGTCGGGATCAATCGCCCCTGCCCGACATGCCATTGGTTCTCTGGCAGATAGACACCACCTGACTTGACATCCGATGTGCTGACTGGCGGCGGAGCGCCATAGAAGGCCTGTCCCTTGACGGCACCACCGACCATGATGTGGTGGCTGCCCCAGCCATGGTCGGTACCGTCACCATTGGAAGCGAGGGTACGTCCGAAGTCTGACGCTGTGAAGGCAGTCACCTTGTCGGCAATGCCTTGCGCAACCATCTCGTTGTGGAAAGCAGTCATGCCGGCGCTTACCCGGTCCATGTTGACCGCCCCCTGGGCAATCAGGCCATCGTGCAGGTCAAAATTGCCAATTGACACGAAAAAAACCTGGCGCTTGACGTTACCCATCCCCGCCCGGCCTTTGATCAAACGCGCCACCATCTTGAGCTGATCACCGAAGTTGCCGGCAGGAAAGGTAGTGGGTAATGTGACATTGCTGGCGAGAGCTGAAGTGACCTGAGACTCATAGGTCAATGCCCGATCAGTCACCCTGTTGTATTCGTTCTCAATCTTGTTGGTGCTCGCCATCTGCCGTACCAGGCCATTCAGCGTACTTCTCACTGCGGTCGACCCATAGACGGTGCTGTCAGTGGCGGGCCTGATCTTGATCGCGCCGTTGGTGGTGACCTGGTATTGGAGTGCCGTGTCACCAGAGAGAAACACCGCATTGCCCGAAACGGACATACAGGTAAACAGCGAGTTGCCGTTATCCGAGAGGGCCAAGTCGCCCATGTTGCCACCCCATCCCACAGTTGAGCCTTCGGGCGATGAAGATTGCCACAGTGATTGTTGATCATTGTGCGAGAACAATTGCGGAGGTCGTGGATAGAGTACCCGGTTGGAGTTCTCGTAGTTGGCCCGATTCATGGGGACCACCAATGGCCCCACATTGAGCTGCACCGCCGCTTTGCCGGTGTTGAACAAGCCAGCCAGGCCCGTCATGGACGGGTGAAACGCATATTGGCGCGTACCGGTGCCTGCTACGTTATCAACGGGTGCAACGGTGGGGTTCAGCAAAGTTGCCGCCAGACTGGCTTTTGACAGTGCAATACCGCCGGCTGTTTGCCCGGCACCACCACCCCGGATGGTGCTGTATCGGTTGTAGTTGGGGTCGTCGTACGGGATAACCATGTTGCTGTAGTCATTGCCACCAAACATGAAGACGCAGACGAGCGCCTTGTAGTCAGTAGCATCAAACGCAGCAGCCTCGCTCATGGCGGCCAGATTCAGGGCAATGGGCAAACCGGCACCGGTCATGGCCAGCTGGCCGGAGCGGCGCAGGAAAGCGCGACGGCTATGAAGTTGGGGTTGGATCAAATGCATGATGGGCCTCTTTATTTCTGGATCAGATACTGAGCGCAGGCCATTGCCATCAGCACAGCTGCATAGACGCGATTGAGCTTGGTGCTGGATGAACTGGCAGCCGTTACCGGCGTGTTTTCCAGCGCAGCGACGATCGCAGCCTGATTGGCTGCGGAAACCTGCCCGGCACTCAACAGGAGACAAACCCGCCTCACGAGCGCAGTCGCATCTGTCACCAGAGCCAGTTCGGCCGTGTAGCTCGCCTTCATGTCTCGGGGGTTACCCGGGCCGATGCCAGCTGAAATGGTACTCATGATGAAGTTGAGGTAACCGCCGGTGCTGCTTTCATTGAGTATCTGGAACTCGGGCACGACGACGCCGGGCGTCAGGGTCGTTGAGGCGGGCACAAAGCCAGGTCGGTAAAAATTGAACACCGAAGGCGAGCGCAGGGGGCTCTGCCCCAGATTGGTTCCGGGATTGCTTTGATCCGGAATCTGCCACCCCCCATTGGTGGAGGTCACGCCGAACGTACGCGCCCATTGCACCAGTCGGACCATCGGTTCACGCAGCTTGCCGAATTCCGGGCTGGTAAGGCCCGTAGGACCACGTGCTTCGTCGTCCATCAGGATGGCAGCAAATACATAAGCCAGGTCCCCGCGCACACCCGATCCGTTGTTATTGAAAACCGTGGCTACCCGCGCGACGTAAGCCGGGCTGGGGTTACTGGTCACCAGCCGCTGGATCATCTGCTTGCAGAAGAACGGCCCCACGTTGGGATGATTGAAAATCGTGTCCAGCGCGGTTTTGAGCGCTGCCTTGATGTCCGCTTCCGTGGCATTACCAGTTGGCGAAGCGGCCCGTTGGGCAATCGTCGTTCCGAGGAAGGTTGCCGCCAATACCGAATGCCGGCTGACGATTACGCGCATGGGCAGGCGAACCGAGCTGGTATCCGGGACGTTGCGCCCGCTCACAGAAGTGTTAACGGTCTGGCGCGTATCGACGTCGTACCCCGTGAAGATGCGAGCCAAATTGGATACGTCGCTCTGCGTATAGGCTCCTCCAGCAGTCTGCACTGTGCCATCAAGGTTCAGCGTATCCAGACCAATCGAAAACAGCTGAAGAACTTCCCTGGCGTAGTTCTCGTCAGGCTGTCGACCTGACGTGTTCTCCCGCTGGTTACCTTTGGTATTCAGGTAATACCCCATCGCCGGATTCAGCGTAATGGCTTCCAGCAAATTGCGATAGTTGCCAAACGCATGCGTATTCAACGTATCCCAGTAGTGTGCAATAGCATAACTGGGCCAGGTCACGCTGATACCGGCAAGCGACACTACGAAAAACTCGGATAAAGCCAGAGCCAACCGCTTGCGCAGCGTATCGGGTGCCGTCATCAGCTGATTCCAGATCATGTAGTCAGCCGGATAACTGTTGTCGTAATAGTTGGCGGAGTTCATGACATCGCCGTAGCCCCGGTTGTTCAGCCAGTCCCAACCTGTAGGCCCGGGCATGGCCATTTGCCGCTCCAGCCAGGTTTTGAAACCCACAGAACGAACCGAGGCCATATCCGCATCACTGGCCGAAAACTGCGCCTGCAACAAGAACCGTGCGGCCTCCGGGTCGGTGGCCGCGGTAGGGAATGAGGTCGTACCTGAACTGAGAACAACGGTACGCCCAGCTACTGGGTCGTTACTGATGGCAGTGCCACCGCCACCACCTCCTCCACCGCAAGCCGCCAGGGCAGCCGCAGCGACAAGCGAGGCCCCTAGTGCGGCGCCAGATGTACTGCCGGATTCCGTTACGCCGGGTTCAGTTTCCCTGGATGTGACAGCCGTGATAGCCGGATCTTCAATGAGGTCTTGGGTCATGGTTCGCGCCTTTTAAAACGATCCCTGTTTGGGATTTGACGCGATCCTATGGACGGCCTCTCGACCCGCCAAGCGGTCTTGCAGTTTGTTACGCCAGAAACGGCAAAATTACGCAGAAAACTGGAAAAGTGCAACCAGTGGTAAACGGCAGCGCACAAACGTGAGTTCGGACTGCAAAAGACGTCAGGAAATGACTCAGCTTCTGGCGGCCACGGCCTGCTGGCGGGCCGATTGCAGGACATCACGGGTCTTTTGTGCCTCAAAACGGGCACGGGCAACGAAATCATCCTCGGCAGAGGCATACAGAATGGCCCGTGATGAATTGACGATGATGGGTGCCGTGGTTTGCCCAGCTGCACCTCGCCAGCCCGCCATCACAGTGGCCACGGCATCACCGCCTTGCGCACCGACGCCAGGAATGAGCAGCGGCATGGTGGGCGCAACCGCTCGGACCCGTTCAATTTCCGCCGGGTAGGTGGCCCCCACCACCAAGCCGAGCTGCCCATTCAGGTTCCACGGACCCTGCGCCAGCGCGGCGATGTGTTCATACAGCAAGGGCTCGCCCGGCACACTGGCCAGGCGCTGGTTCTGCAGATCATCGCCACCTGGGTTGGAGGTGCGGCACAACAGAAAGGCACCTTTGCCTTCATATTTCAAATAAGGCTGGATGGAATCAAAGCCCATGAACGGCGACAGCGTTACGCAATCGGCACCGTAACGCTCGAAGGCTTCCTTCGCGTACTGCTCGGCCGTGCTGCCAATGTCGCCACGCTTGGCGTCCAGAATGATCGGCACCTGCGGGGCTGCCTTGCGCATGTGCGCAATCAGCCGCTCCAGCTGATCCTCGGCCCGGTGCGCGGCGAAGTAGGCAATTTGGGGTTTGAACGCGATCACCAGATCGGCCGTGGCGTCCACGATGGCGGCGCAAAAGTCGTAAATCTTGCTGGCGTCACCCTTGAGCGAGCCGGGAAACCGGTTGGGCTCGGGGTCCAGCCCCACGCACAACATCGAGCCGTTTTGGCGCTCGGCGGTGCGCAACATGTCCAGAAAAGTCATGTCAGGATTTTACCGAGCGGCGCATCACGTCCACGGCCAGGCACAGATCGGCCCAGGCCTTGGCCTTGTCCGGCAGGTTGCGCAGCAGATAGGCAGGGTGGTAGGTGGCAATCACCGGCACACCGTGGTACTGGTGTGTGCGGCCGCGCAATTTGCCAATGGGCTCAGTCGTTTGCAACAGCGACTGGATCGCAAAGCGCCCCATGGCCAGAATGACTTTAGGCTGCAACAGCTCGATCTGGCGCTGCAAATAGGGCGCGCACTTCGCCACTTCCTGCGGCTCGGGGTTGCGGTTGGCGGGCGGGCGGCACTTCAGCACGTTGGCGATGTAGACGTTGTGATGGCGGTCCAGTTGAATAGCGCGCAGCATGTTGTCCAGCAACTTGCCGGCCTGACCCACAAAAGGCTCGCCACGAAGGTCTTCGTTTTCGCCGGGCGCTTCACCCACAATCATCCAGTCCACCTGCGGCGCCAAACCCGGGCTGGCTGGCACTTGGCCCACGCCAAACACGGTGTTTTTA
>JAABRC010000092.1 GCA_011391115.1 Candidatus Egaibacter danicus
CTGAACACGCCGCTGGCCGGCAAGCCGGAGTGCTTCACCGACGGCGTCCACATGAACAAGGACTATACCGTTCCAGATTGAGCAGCATGAACTTACGGTCACGCCGTCTATCGGCATTGCGCTGTATCCGCGGGATGGTGCGGACCTGGACACCCTCTCCAAATGCGCCGACGCCGCGATGTACCGCGCCAAGGCGGACGGACGCAACAATTTCCGCTTCTTCACAACAGAGATTCAAGCGCATTCTGACCGTACCCTGCTGCTGGGGAACGCACTGCGCCGCGCACTGGAACGCGACCAGCTGGCGTTGCACTACCAACCCCAGATTTCGCTGGCCACCGGGCACACCGTAGGCGCCGAGGCGTTGCTGCGCTGGCAGCACCCCGAGCTGGGCGCCATCTCGCCCGCCGAGTTCATTCCCATCGCGGAGAGCAGCGGATTGATTTTGCCCATCGGGGAATGGGTAATCCGGACCGCCGTCAGGCAGCTCTCCAGCTGGATTGCAGATGGCATGGCCCCCATCACGATGGCCGTCAATCTGTCTGCCGTGCAGTTCCGGCACGCCGATCTGCCGCAACTGGTGTCCGACATCCTCGAAGAAGCCGCGCTGCCCGCCCATCTGCTGGAGCTGGAACTTACTGAAGGTGTGGCCATGACCAATCCGCTGGGCGCCATCGCCGTGATGGACGACCTGCACCGGCGCGGTGTACGCATGTCCATTGATGACTTCGGAACCGGTTATTCGTCGCTGAGCTACCTCAAGCGGTTCCAGGTTTACAAACTCAAGATTGACCAGTCGTTTGTGCGCGACATCACCGAAGACCCCGAAGACAAAGCCATCGTGGGCGCCATCATCAGCATGGCTACCAGCCTGGGCATGCAGACCATTGCAGAAGGGGTGGAAACTGAGGGACAGCTGGAGTTTTTGCGTGCACGGGGTTGCACGGAAGTGCAGGGTTACTATTTCAACCGGCCGGTGCCTGCGCCGGCATTCGAGGCATACGTTCGAAAGAACGCACTCCACAAAACCTGACGGCAGTGGCTTCAGGTGCTATTATTTTTATAGCTTCTCACGCATATTCCACGAGAGACAAGGCCACTTTTCGATACTAAAAACCACATTTTTTTGTGGCCTTTCATTGAACAGGGATTCTTGTCACAAAAAAGACATCAAAGTCAGCCATACTTCAACAAACGTTGAATTCAATATTCATTCTACTAATTACGCAATGGAGTTTGACCATGAAAGTAGGTATCAACGGAATGGGGCGTATTGGTCGCCTTGCACTGCGTGCAGCGCTGGGCGCAGCCGAGAGACAGTCGGATGACCCTCGCGCGGGAAATCGATTGGAGGTTATGCACCTCAATGAGCTCAAGGGTGGTACAGCAGCCACCGCGCATCTGGTGACCTTTGACAGCGTACAAGGACGCTGGCGGGAAGATATTGCCGCCGAGAACGAACACCGCATTCGCATCGGATCGAAGAAGTTGTCGTTTTCTTCCCATGCGACCGCAGCAGAAATCCCCTGGGGTGACATGGGTGTGGATGTGGTGCTGGAGTGCACTGGTAAATTTCTCACGCCAGAGACTTTGCAGGGTCATCTGGACCGGGGGGCCAAGCGCGTCATCGTAGCCGCGCCAGTGAAGGTTGGCAACGTACTGAACGTCGTGGTGGGGGTCAACCACCATTTGTACGACCCTGCTCAGCACACCATCGTCACGGCCGCCTCCTGCACCACCAACTGCCTGGCGCCTTTGGTCAAGGTGGTACACGACGCCATCGGCATCCGGCATGGCCAGATCACCACCATCCACGACCCGACCAACACCAATCTGATGGTCGATGCCCCGCACAAGGACTTGCGCCGTGCGCGCAGCGCCATGCTCAGCCTGTCTCCCACCACGACCGGAAGCGCCACGGCCATTGCATTGATCTATCCTGAACTCAAAGGCAAACTCAACGGACACGCAGTGCGTGCCCCGGTGCTCAATGCATCCCTGACCGATTGCGTGTTCGAGATGAAGCGCGAGACCAGTGTCGAAGAAGTGAACACACTATTTGCCGCTGCTGCCAAGGGGCCGCTGGCCGGCATTCTGGGCTATGAGGAGCGTCCTCTGGTCAGCGCCGATTACGCCCGCGATACCCGCAGCTCCATCGTCGACGCGCTCTCCACCATGGTGACCGACGGCACACTGCTCAAGGTCTATGCCTGGTACGACAACGAGATGGGTTACGCCTGCCGTATGGTGGACTTGGCCTGCCACATGGAAACCGTGGGGATATAAGGTGAACCAGGGCGCACGCAACTACGCCATCGTCACCAGCGCGTACTGGGGTTTCACGCTCACCGATGGCGCGCTGCGCATGCTGGTGCTGCTGCACTTTTACAAACTGGGCTACTCGCCATTCACGCTGGCGTTTCTGTTTTTGCTGTACGAAGCTGCAGGCATTGCCGCCAACCTGATCGGTGGCTGGCTGGCCACGCGCTATGGCATTGCGCGCATGCTCGCTGTGGGTCTCACCACACAGATCACCGGATTCCTGCTGCTGTCCGCGTTGTCGCCGGACTGGACGGCCACCATGTCCGTGGCCTGGGTGGTGCTCTCGCAGGGGGTGTGCGGCGTAGCCAAAGACCTCACCAAAACCGCCAGCAAGTCTGCCATCAAGCTGACCGCCGGCGAAGCGTCCGGTCAATTGTTCAAATGGGTAGCGTGGTTTACGGGCAGCAAAAACGCCATGAAGGGCATTGGCTTTTTTCTGGGTGGCGTGCTGCTGGAAGTGCTGGGTTTCAGAGCGTCGCTCTGGGCCATGGCGGGTTTGCTGAGTCTGGTACTGCTGGGCGTCGTTGTGTACGTTCCCAAGCTCATGGGCAAGAGCAAAGCGTCCAAATCAGCCAAAGAGCTGTTTGCCAAGAACCAGGGCATCAACCTGCTGGCTGCCGCCCGCGTAGTGCTGTTTGGCGCACGGGATGTGTGGTTTGTGGTGGGTGTTCCAGTCTTTCTATACGCATCCGGTTGGTCCCGGCCCATGGTCGGGGGCTTTCTGGCGCTGTGGACGATTGGCTATGGGGCCGTGCAGGCCTTCGCTCCGCACCTTGTCAAACGCAGTCCGGATGGTTTGAGCACTGAGGTGCCCGCCGCGCGCCTGTGGTCAGCACTTCTGGCGGTGGTACCGATTGCTCTGGCGGTGGTGGTGTACCTGGACGTACCGAACCTGGAATGGGTAGTCGTGGGCGGTTTGGGCGTATTCGGCTTTGCCTTTGCGGTCAACTCCTCGGTGCATTCTTACCTCGTTCTGGCATACGCTGGATCGGAGAAAGCGGCTGAAGACGTCGGTTTCTACTACGCCGCCAATGCAGTGGGGCGCTTTCTCGGCACACTGCTGTCCGGTCTGCTCTACCAATGGGGCGGGCTGATGTATGCGCTGATCGGCTCAGCCCTCATGCTGATCGCTTGCTGGCTGGTGACCCTGGCGCTTCCAGTCACCAAACCACGGACAAGGATTTCCACATGACTGAACACGATGTCGTGCGCGCACTGTCGGCCCTGGCGCAGCAATCCCGTTTGCAGATCTTCCGACAACTGGTCGTAGCCGGAGACGCCGGCATGACACCAACACAACTCGCCGCGGCACTTGGATTGCCAAGTACAGGTTTGTCGTTCCACTTGAAGGAGCTGACGCATGCAGGGCTCATTACGCAGGAACGTGATGGCCGCAACCTGATTTACCGGGCCGCCTTTGGTCCCATGAATGAGGTGCTGCGCTTTCTCACCGTGAATTGCTGCGAGGGCCAGTCCTGTGAACTGACCGAGGTGGCAGCCCCCTGCGAAAACTGCTGAGCACCGGCCAGACAGAGCACATTATTCGTTTGCCCAACCCTTTGTCCAACGTAACCCAAAGAGTGCACCCATGTCAAAAACCCATATGAACGTCCTGTTTATCTGCACCGGCAACTCGGCGCGCAGCATCATTGCGGAATCATTGCTCAACCAGCTCGGTGGCGGAAAGTTCCGTGCCTACAGCGCAGGCAGCCACCCTGCCGGATTTGTCCACCCCAAAGCCCTGGAGTTGCTCGAACGCAATCGCTTCCGCACCACGGACTTGCGAAGCAAGAACTGGGATGAATTCGCAGGACCTGATGCACCACAAATGGACTTTGTCCTGACGGTGTGTGACAAGGCCGCAGGTGAGGTATGCCCCGTATGGCCGGGGCAGCCCATGTCGGCCCACTGGGGGGTCGAAGACCCGGCTACCGCCACGGGCACCCCCGCACAAATTGAAAAGGCATTTGCCGATGCGTTCATGGTGCTGCAGCGCCGCATTGCGCTGTTCTTGAACCTGCCGCTCGAAAAGCTGGAGCGGCTCTCGCTGCTCAAAGAATTGCAGAAGATCGGCCAGGTCAAAGCCGAATAGATCCCTTGGGGGAACTCCCCAAAATTTTGCTGTTTCAAATAAGGCCGGATGTGAGCGAAATCACCAAAAAACTCTCTTTTCTGGACCGCCATCTGACGCTCTGGATTTTCGGTGCCATGGCCTTGGGTGTGGGGCTAGGCTATTTTGTGCCCGGGGTTGAGCAACTGATCAACCGCTTCCAGTCCGGGACGACCAATATCCCGATCGCCATCGGTCTGATCCTGATGATGTACCCACCCTTCGCCAAGGTGCGGTACGAAGAACTGCCCAATGTCTTTCGGGATTTCAAAGTGCTCGGAATGTCATTTGTGCTGAGTTGGGTGGTCGGGCCCTTGCTCATGTTTGCACTGGCGGTGCTCTTTATGCCAGATCACCCGGACTACATGGTGGGGCTCATCCTGATTGGCATTGCACCCTGCGTCGCGATGGTGATCGTCTGGAATGATCTGGCCAAGGGCTCGACAGAGTACGCCGCAGGTCTGGTAGCTTTCAATTCGATTTTTCAGGTGCTTTTCTACAGCGTATACGCCTGGTTCTTCATCTCGGTACTTCCACCCTACTTTGGGCTGTCAGCGGCCGTCATCGACATTTCGATCGGGCAAATCGCCGTCACTGTGCTGACCTACCTGGGCATCCCCTGCATCGCAGGTTTCCTGACACGCTATGTCATGCTCAAGTTCGTCTCCAAGGACTGGTACCACGGTCATTTCATTCCTAAAATCGGGCCCATCACCTTGGTCGCGTTGCTGTTCACCATCGTGGTGATGTTCAGCCTGAAGGGAAAACTGATCGTCACGATCCCGATGGATGTGGTCCGGATCGCCATTCCCCTGCTGATCTACTTCGTGGCCATGTTCCTGCTCACTTTCGCGGTGTCCAAGTACCTCGGTGTGGGCTACCAGAAAAGCGCTACCTGCTCTTTTACGGCCGCCAGCAACAATTTCGAGTTGGCGATTGCCGTGGCCATTGCCGTCTACGGCATCGACTCCGGAGCGGCATTTACCGCGGTGATTGGCCCGCTGGTGGAGGTGCCCATCATGATTGGACTGGTCAACGTAGCGTTGTGGCTCAAGAGCCGGTATTTCGCAACCGTGGAACAGGCTTGAA
The DNA here is from genome assembly GCA_011391115.1 of Candidatus Egaibacter danicus. The sequence continues at coordinate 5,522 of JAABRC010000092.1, forward strand.
ACGGCATCAAGACACGTTCCATGGCTGACATCACCATCTACCACAACCCGGCCTGCGGTACCTCCCGCAACACCCTGGCCATGATTCGCAACAGTGGCGCTGAACCCGAAGTCATCGAGTACCTGAAGACACCGCCCAGCAAAGAGCGTTTGCAACAGTTGCTGACCGCCATCGGCATCAACGCGCGCGCCCTGCTGCGCGAAAAAGGTACGCCCTACTCTACGCTGGACCTGAGAAACCCAAAGTGGACGGACGACGAGTTGCTGGATTGCATGCTGGCCCACCCGATCCTGATCAACCGCCCCATCGTCGTCACCCCGCTCGGCGTCCGCCTGTGCCGCCCGTCCGAGCGGGTGCTGGATATCCTGCCCCAGCCGCAACAAGGCGCGTTTGCCAAGGAAGACGGCGAAGTGGTCATCAATGCACAAGGCAAGCGTATCTGATATTGCCGACTCCTTGCCCCAACTGGAGGACGCACATTTGCGGGCGCCTGAAGCCGCATCTCGGTCTTCATCGCAACATTGGGCGAACCTTCCGGGGGCAGATCGGCCAGTCCAACTTCCGTGAAGTTGTAGAGGCAGCGGAAATCAACAGTCCAGTTCGATGGCAGCCTTTCAAAATCGCCCGACTCCCGGTCATTGGGCGTGCTGGGCGGGGGCGACAGCGTGCCGCTGGTGCCCGAGAACTGGAACAACAGTCCCAAGCTGGCGGGAGCAGCACCGCCTGCGCGGAAAATGCGGTTCCAGTTGTACTGCTCGCGAATCATGCTGTGACCCAGGCGATATGCGGCCACCGAAAATTCGATCGGCATGGTAGGCATATTCGCTGGTGTTGAATCCTTCTCGAAAAACTTGCGACCGTTAGCAAACACATCACTGACGATGGCTGGATCAACCAGACGCGGCAGGAAGTCTGTCCTGATCATCCACTGATAGTGCTTCACCACGAGCTCGCGCGCCTTGTCAAAAAGATCTGCGCTGGGTGTGCTTGGAGCGATCTGATCCACCACCCGGTTGTGGAAGCGGATCAACGCCAGATGGGTTTGCGCAACGATCAGGTTCTCGTCATTTCGGTGATCCGGAATCAGCGCCACCCGGCGCTCAACCTTCAGGGAGCCCTGACCCACGCGCGGCAGATCGTAGCCGTCACGTAGCCCCAGTGTGACGCCGGGGTTGAGCAAATCAGGCGATGGCGCCGTCGTCCCAATCTTGATACGGATGCCATCGCTGTAGAACTTGCTGTCCTCGGCATCGGCCGGTCCGCGACCATACATGCAATCAAGGTCCAGCGCGGGAGAGCGCCCCTGCAGCAGCTCTTCAATGGTGACGGCACTACCCAATGCCATGGCCGTACGGTCCATGGTGAGATCATGGTCAATGAGCTGGCCAAGATACGTAAACCCTGCTGGGATGGTGGGACCGGATGAGTCTGGTCCCGGTGAATCGGGCATGGCTTTGGCCAAACCGCTGACAGTGGCCTTGTCAACCGCCGACCCCTTGGGCCCCATGCGCGAGAAACGAAACTTGCGCATCTCGGGTACGTCACCAGGCATGGGATCAGTGACCGGTTTTCCCCTGGAATCACAGTAAAGCATTCCCTCACCGACCACGTAGTAGTTGTATCGTATATGCCGCTTCATGTTGCACCTCCATCTGTTGAACAAGGAGGCACAAAGGTGGGCGTCTGCCCTTTGTTTGTCGCCATCCAATTGCATGAGGGCGACCCCGCTTTTCAGCGAGAAATTGTGAGTTTTTGTAACCCGCTATTTTCTAAAGGTATGATGATTGATCAGTTCACTTGCAACCGGTCACCAGGAGACTTTTGTCATGAAACATATTGGATTCATCGGTGCATCCGGCCTGATGGGCCACGGCATGGCCAGGAAC
>JAABRC010000093.1 GCA_011391115.1 Candidatus Egaibacter danicus
CGTATCCGGCTCTGTTGCGCAGCAGCTGTCAGCTACCGGACAGGCGTTGATGCAGTCGCAGCGCCTTGCCAAAACGGTTTCACAGGCTTTCGTAGGTGGTGTGCAGGCTTTCCCTGACGTTCGCCAGAGTTCTGATGCACTGGCCCGGTCTGTGCGTGGCCTGAAGTCCGGTGACGACGAGATGCGACTCAGCCCTCTGGATGCCGAGCACCAGGGTGAGCTGGACAAAATCATGCCTCTCGTTGAGCGTGCGGAGAAAAACGCGTCAACCGTGATGGCGCAAAAGGATACGCTGACTCAAGCGGGCGGGGCCCTGCGCCAGATCAACCGCCAGTCTGCTGATTTGCTGGAAATTGCCGAGTCGATATCTTCCCTCAAGCTCGAGAGAAATGCGCCACCCGGTGAAATCTCCGCTGCGGGCCAGCTGGTGATGTTGACTCAGCGTATCGGCAAATCGTCGAATGAGCTTTTGTCTGCGGAGGGTGTTAGTCCCGAGGCCGTGTTTCTTCTGGGTAAGGACTTGAATTCTTTCAAGGAAATTGGGCAGGGCTTGCTGGATGGCAGTGCCGAACTGCGCCTCTCGCCATCCCGCGATCCCCAGATACGCAATCAATTGCAGGCGTTGTTGAAACTTTACGAAGAGACCCGTGCTCAGGCAGGCGGCATTCTGGGTAATCTGCAAGGGCTGGTGTCAGCGCGTGAGGCTGTTGTGTCCATCGTTGCCGATAGTGACCCAATGCGGGTGGGCCTCGAAGAGCTGCAAGGCAAATTGTCCGGGCGGGCGGGGCTTGGCAAAGGTTCTCTGGCGGTTCTGGCTCTGGCAGCAGCGTTCGCCTTGCTATGTGCCTCCGGGTTTGCCTATGTGCAGCTGCAGGACAGCCGTAAACGTCAGATTACGGCCGAAGCTCAGCGAATGGATGCTGAACGTCAGGAACAGGAAGCCAAACGCGTCAATGATGCCAATCAGGCGGCCATTTTGCGGTTGATGAACGAATTGCAGACTGTTGCTGAAGGCGATCTGACACAGGAAGCGACGGTGACTGAAGATATTACCGGTGCCATTGCTGACTCGGTGAACTATACGGTGGAGGAACTGCGGGCACTTGTGTCGAACGTGCAAAACACGGCTTCCAGGGTGGCGCAAACGACGGCTGACGTGGATGCCACGTCCACCGAACTGCTGGCAGCTTCAAACGAGCAACTCAGTGAAATTCGGGAAACCGGCCGCTCGGTGGTGGATATGGCTACCCGAATCAATGAAGTGTCAGTTCGTGCGCAGGAGTCGGCATCGGTTGCCCGCCAGTCGCTTCAGGCTGCGGAAACCGGTTTCCAAGCTGTGCAAAACACCATTGGCGGTATGAATTCGATCCGCGACCAGATTCAGGAGACGTCCAAACGTATCAAGCGGCTGGGTGAGTCCTCGCAGGAGATTGGTGAGATTACAGAACTGATTTCTGATATCACCGATCAAACCAATGTGCTGGCTTTGAATGCAGCCATCCAGGCGGCTTCAGCCGGTGAGGCCGGCAGGGGCTTCTCTGTGGTTGCTGAGGAAGTTCAGCGACTGGCTGAGCGCTCTGCAGATGCAACGCGTCAAATTTCTGCGCTGGTGAAGGCGATTCAGACAGACACGCAGGATGCCGTGGCGGCCATGGAACGGTCCACGCAGGGTGTGGTGGAAGGCGCCAGGCTGTCCGACAACGCCGGTACCGCTTTGACCGAGATTGACCAGGTGTCGCGCAGACTCGCTGAACTGATCGAACAGATTTCAAGTTCGGCGTCGCGCGAAGCGGGCTTGGCCAACGTTGTGGCAAGCAATATTCAGCATATTTTTGCGGTGACAGAACAAACGGGAGAGGGTACCCGGTCAACTGCCACTCAGGTTCGCGAACTGTCACGAATGGCGGATGAATTGCGCCAGTCTGTCTCGCGGTTCAAGATAGCCTGAGCGCCAGGTATTCTGAAGTTGTCATAGGCAGGAGTGCACGAATCCATGCAAACGAACGCAGCCGCTGTCGGCGACCAGGACTCTGTGATCGCAGACTTGGGGCCATTGGCCTGGGTGCTCGAGGAGCTTCGAAAATCCCTGGAGGGCGCAACCAAGGCAATGCGCCGGTTTGTCCGAGACGCCGAGTTGGCCCGGGGCGCCGACATTGCTGAACTTGATGCCAGCCATTTGCGCATTGCCCGCCAACAACTTCACCAAGCCGTCGGTGCTCTGGAGATGGTGGGCCTGGAGGCACCTGCCAAAGTGCTGCGCGCCATGGAAGCACTTGCCCAAAAATTCGTTCAGCGACCGGAACTTTGCAGCGATGTCGCTGCGACCAAACTCGAACGGGCCAGTTTTGCACTGACGGAATACCTTGAGGGTGTTCTTAAAGGCAAAAGTGCGTCGGCTGTCGCGCTGTTCCCGCAGTACCGTGATGTGCTGGAACTTGCTGGAGGTGACCGCGTTCATCCAGCCGATTTGTGGTCCATTGAATGGCGCTGGATTGATGCTGAGTTGTCACCACGTCCCGAAACATTGGCTTATGGGCCGGAAACGCGTGCGCGTGTTGACCAGGCGGTGCTGAAGGTTGTCAAGACTGGCGACGCCCGCGCAGCCATTGCCATGCGGGATATCAGCCTGGGCTTGTCCAGTGGGCACTCCGGTCTGGAGCGACGGGTATTCTGGAAGATTGCTGCGGCCTTTTTTGAGGCCATTGCGCAAGGCCTGTGCCCGGCAGACGTTTATGTAAAACGGGTTGCCTCTCGCGTTATTCTTCAATATACGACTCTTGCCCGAGGCGAAAAAGGGGTATCTGACCGTCTCGCACAGGACATGCTGTTTTTTTGTGCCCAGGCCATCCCACCCGAAGGGGCGAAGTTGCTGGTGTTGCCCGCCATTCGGGCGGCTTACCGGTTGACCCGCAGCAAGCCTTTTGCTTATGACACCACGCAGTTTGGTCGATTTGACCCCGCACTGCTGGTTCAGGCCCGCAAACGCATTGCCTCTGCAACCGAGACCTGGTCTGCGCTGGCAGGCGGAGATACCAATCGCCTGAAGATGGCGGCCGAGCAGTTTGCTGCGGTCAGTGAGTCGATACTGAAGTTGCATCCGGAGTGTGGCGACTTGGCGCGCGCCCTGACTCACGCGATTGACGCCACCACAAAAACGGGTGAACCGCCCAGTACGCCAGTTGCGATGGAGGTGGCTACAGCTGTCCTCTATCTGGACGCTGCCTACGCCGACCTTGACCCCACCGAGTCACAAATGGCCGAGCGAAGCCGGCGGTTGGCGCATCGTCTCGAGCATGTCATTTCCGGGGGGCAGCCAGAGCCACTTGAAGGCTGGATGGAAGAGCTCTATCGTCGCGTCAGTGATCGCCAGACGATGGGCAGTGTGGTCGATGAATTGCGGACCACATTGGGGGAGGTGGAAAAATCACTGGATCAGTTCTTCCGCAATCCCCACGACAAAGTCCCGTTGCACGAGGTTCCCAGCAAGCTGGCCCAGATGCGGGGTGTTTTTTCCGTGCTCGGACTCGATCAGGCTTCACTTGCGACCATGCGCCTGCGAGACAGCGCCGAGAAGTTTCTGGTCGATGAAATCGACGAACAGACATTGCGCAGTGGCATTTTCGAAAAACTGGGCAACAGTTTGGGCGCTTTGGGTTTTCTCATCGACATGCTGAGCTATCAGCGTGCGCTGGCCAAGAAACTGTTTGTATATGACGAAGAACTGGGAGAATTCAAACCCCTGATGGGCCGGGAGAAAGCTGCGGCTGTGGAGGCTCCTCAAATCGAAGAAGTGGTTGACTTCAAATCGTCGGGTTGGAGTGGGGATGCGGTTAACTCCCGGCTTCCGGTGGAGGAGGCACGGAGTTCGCAGATGCAGCCGCTCACCAAGGTGGCGGCGCCCGAGCCTGAAATTGATCAGGAGCTTCGGGACATCTTTCTTGAAGAGGCGCGTGAGGTGGTCCAGACTGGTTTGGCTGCAGTGAAAGCGCTGGCGGCTGATCCGGCCGACTTGGGCGAGCAGACCACTCTTCGGCGCAGCTTCCATACGCTCAAGGGTAGCTCACGTATGGTGGGCCTCAACGAATTTGGCGAGGCAGCATGGTCCCTTGAGCAGCTTCTCAATACCTGGCTCGCTGAACAGAAGCCGGCCAGTGAGGAACTGGTTCATCTGTCTCACGAATCACTGATGGGTTTTGGCCGCTGGGTTGAAGACATCGCCAAAGTAAGCGACCCTGGGTGGAGTGCACAGGCTTTCCGGGATGCAGCCGATGGGCTGAGACTCAACAATAAGGTCGTGACGCTTCGTTTGCCGGGTGGTGTGCAGCCAGATGGAGCAGCGGCAGACTCGGCCTGGGCGCCAACAGGATGGGGCGCAGACCTCCAGCCCGACTTCGAAGAAACACAGGTATCCGGTTTCATGCCTGCACTGGAAGAGGAGGTCAAGCCGGCGAGCGTGTCTCCCCAGCCAGCCTCATTTGCCGCGACGCAGTTTCAGGAAGCCCCCACTGCCCGCTCGTTGAGCCCTTCCGAAAAACCGGGGACGCATGATCTCGCGCCCCTTGCGATGGAGGATATCGACTTTGGGGGGCATGCCGAACCGGCTACGACAGCGCCGCCAGCTGCAATACCTGCGCCGGAGCCAATCGAGCCAGTGGTCGAACCGGTCCTGGATGCCCAGGACTCCTCGTCTCCATCTGCCGGGCAGCCGTACGATGACGCCGATCAGGTCAAGGTTATAGGGCCTTTGCGGATTGGTATCCCGCTATACAACGTATTCCTCAATGAGGCTGACGAGTGGTCGAGACACTTGTCGACCGAGCTTGCCGAATGGTCACTCGAACTTCATCAACCCCTCCCCGACACAGCCGTTGCTTTGGCTCATTCCCTTTCAGGGAGTTCGGCGACGGTCGGTTTTTCAGGCCTTTCCGAAATCGCACGTGCACTGGAGCAGGCTCTGCAACATGTGCAGCTACATGCTCAGGGAACTGCCAATGAAGCCCGGGACTTTGTCGAGGCCGCCGAAGAAATAAGGCACCTTTTGCACCAGTTTGCGGCTGGTTTCCTCAAGGAACCCAACCCCCAGATTCTGGATGCCTTGAGGTCCATTCTGGACACCCAGTTCCCGGTGCTTGTGCATGAAGAGTCGCTCAAGGGCGACAGTGTTTTTGCTGACCTCCTTCAGTATGACGAGGCTCCGCAGCCCCCGGCGTCAGAAGATATCGTCGAGCCAAGCAATTCTGTGGAACCAGTTGTCTCGGCACCGGTGTCCGAAATGCGTCAGGATGGGCAGGCGTTTGCTGGATTGACTGCCGCATCGCAGCGGGTAGTTGTTCAGGAGAGTGATGACGACATTGATCTCACCGATTCGCTTGATGCGGATCTTTTCCCGATTTTTGAAGAAGAAGCTCTGGAGTTGATGCCACAACTTGGTGGTGCACTTCGTCAGTGGTCAGCACGACCTGACAATCTTGGTGCTCGCGCTGAAGTCTTGCGGGTATTGCACACGCTCAAGGGCAGTGCGCGGCTGGCCGGTGCCATGCGTCTTGGTGAAATGACGCACCGCCTGGAATCTGCCGTGGAGAGTCTGGGCACTGAACAGCTCGAGACATCGCTGGTAGAGCCTTTACTGGCCCGTTTCGATAGCATCCAGGAGGATTTTGACGCTCTGCGTGCCAGCCCTGATCAAAAGCAGAGCCTGCCAGAAACCCCGCTTGCGCCGGTTGATGAGATCCCTTCGGAAGAGACTGAACCTGTTCCGCAGGAAGCAGCAACATCGACATCGGCAACGTTTGCGCCCATTCGTTCCTCTGCAGTGGTGTCGGTCAGGCCGGTGGGCAGTCAGTCCGTACGGGTCCGCTCGCAGCTTCTCGACCGTCTGGTCAATCAGGCTGGTGAAGTGATGATCACCCGTTCCAGGCTTGATGCCCGACTCGGGCAGCTTCGCGGTTCCCTTGGCGAATTGACAGGCAATCTGGATCGGCTGCGGCATCAGCTCAGGGATATTGAAGTGCAGGCTGAGTCCCAGATGCAGTCCCGCCTGGCACAAGCCAAAGACTCGGCGCAGGGATTCGACCCGCTCGAGTTTGACCGTTTCACCCGCGTTCAGGAACTGACCCGGATGATGGCTGAGTCGGTTAACGACGTTGCGACCGTGCAGCGAAACCTGCAACGTGCCCTGGAAGGAACCGAGGACGATCTGATTGCCCAGGCACGCCAGGCACGCGAACTGCAGCGCGATTTGCTGCGCACGCGAATGGTGGAGTTTGAGAGCATTTCAGAACGCCTCTACGGGGTCATGAGGCAGGCCTCCAAAGACTCGGGCAAGCAGGTCAAGCTGGACATCACGGGTGGATCCATGGAAATGGACCGTGGAGTTCTGGAGCGTATGGCGCCCGCTTTCGAACACATTTTGCGCAATGCCGTGGCGCATGGCATCGAAGACAATTCAGCACGATCGGCGGCAGGCAAGCCTTCCGTTGGGACAGTCGCCATTTCCTTGCACCATCAGAGTAACGATGTGTCTGTCGAGTTTTCTGACGATGGGAGCGGCCTGAATCTGGAGCGTATTCGGGCAAAAGCGGTCAGCAACGGCCTGGTGCCAGCGGGCACGGTCTTGAGCGATGCCGAGGCTGCGGATTTGATCTTCATGCCCGGTTTGTCTACGGCCACTGAAGTTACCGAGTTGGCTGGCCGTGGTATCGGTATGGACGTTGTCCGCGCGGAGGTGAATGCGCTTGGCGGACGAATTGAAACGTCCACCAAACCAGGGCTCGGCACCACCTTTCGGCTGGTATTGCCTTTGACGACGGCGGTGACCCAGGTTGTCATGCTGAGGCTGGGCTCCATCAGTGTTGGGGTACCCGCCAATATTGTCGAGATCGTGAAGCGTGTTTCGGCGAAGGATCTTGAACAGGCCTACCAAACAGCGGCTTTCCCGCATGATGGCGAACAGGTGCCATTCTTCTGGTCGGGTGCGCTTTTGCAGACATCTCCCCAGAGCATGGAGACGGTTGCCCGCAACTACCCGGTTGCCATCTTCCGTAGCGCTGGTCAGCGTGTAGCGGTCCACGTTGATGAAGTTCTGGGAAACCAGGAGGTCGTCGTCAAGAACCTGGGTCCCCAGATGTCGCGTTTGCCGGGTTTGACCGGCATGTCCATTCTGGCTTCTGGTGCTGTTGTGTTGATCTACAACCCCGTCGCACTGGCGGTCGTCTATGGTGATCAGGCGCGGCAAATGCGCTCAGATTCCGTGAACGCCACTGCCCATGCAGCCGCCCAGAAACTGGCTGGTATTGCAGAGCCGCTGGCCAGTACTGGCAAAAACCAGATCCCGCTTGTTCTGGTGGTGGATGATTCAATCACGGTACGTCGCGTCACCCAGCGTTTGTTATTGCGTGAGGGCTACA
>JAABRC010000094.1 GCA_011391115.1 Candidatus Egaibacter danicus
CCACGGCAAAAACAACCCTGTGTTGGTCTCTGTGGTTGCCATCGCTGGTGCCGAAGCCGCTCCTGCAGAGGCAGCTGCAACGCCAGCTGCTGCCAAAGCCGCCGCGGGCAAGGAAGCTGCTGCCGCCAAGGCTCCAGCGGCTGCCAAGGCCCCAGCCGCCAAAGCACCTGCTGCGAAGAAGTAATACGAACATCTGCTTTGCAGACTCGTCAACGGCCCACTTTGGTGGGCCGTTTTTTTTGGAGCACCCACTGTCAGTCTTTCTTGCCCTGATAATTTCAACATGATCAAGCTGTTTGTGGGTCTTGGTAACCCCGGCCCTGAATACGAACACACCCGCCACAATGCAGGGTTCTGGTGGGTGGACGCCCTGGCGCGCGAATTGAAAGTATCGATGACCATGGACAAGAGTTACCACGGTCTGGTTGCCCGCACCCAGCTTGGCGGTCATACGATCTGGCTGCTGGAGCCACAAACGTTCATGAACCTGTCCGGCAAGTCAGTCGCGGCGCTGGTGCGTTTCTTCAAGATTGCACCCGAGGAAATTCTGGTGGTGCATGACGAGATTGACATCGTGCCTGGTCAGGTCAAACTCAAATTCGGTGGCAGCCACGCGGGTCACAACGGCCTGCGGGATATCCACGCACAACTGGGCACGGACGACTACTGGCGGCTGCGCCTCGGCGTGGGACACCCCGGTGTAAAGGCTGAAGTCGTCAACTGGGTACTGAGAAAACCATCGCTGGACCACCGAATAGCCATCGACGAATGCATTGCCCGCTCGGTTAAAGCTGCGCCGGTGCTCGTGGCCGGCGAAATGGAAAAGGCAACGATGCTGGTGCACACCAGCAAACCACCACGTCCGAAGCCGCCCAAGCCCGAGCCAACGCCGGCTGTGGATACGTGAGCGGGTCAGTCACAGAGTTACCTGGCGAGAAAACAAAAGGGGAGAACATCATCATGCCAAAGTCAAAACCATACGCCTTCCGATTTGCTATATTTTTAATAGCTACCTGCGCCATATTGACGGAGGCTGAAGCTCAAAAAGTCTACAAATGTGGCAACGTCTACAGCCAGATTCCCTGTACAGACGGAGTAGGTCTTGACGCCAAAGACAACCGCACCAGCGCGCAGAAAGCGCAGGCTGATGCCACGACAGCGCGCACAGCGGCCGTAGCCAGCCAGATGGAAAAAGAACGGCTGGCTCAGGAAAAGCGTGATCTGGCAGCGCAAGCCGCGCTGAACGCACCGCCAAAATCAAAACCGGTGGCCGACACCAAAACTTCCAAGCCAGCCAGCAAGAAGAAAAAGAAGAAGGCAGACCCGGAATTTTTTACCGCCCAGGCACCCAAAGCAGCCGCCAGCAAGACCACCGGCAAGTAGCGGAGTCAGGTCGCGTTCGATTCAGGGCTCTCACTTTTACCCGCGGCTGCCTGCAACCTCTGAAACTTCTGCCACAGGGTTTCCCGGCTTTCAACAAACGCGGGATTCACTGGAATGCAGGCCACCGGGCAAACCTGCACGCACTGAGGTTCGTCAAAATGGCCCACACATTCCGTGCACTTGAGTGGATCAATCTCGTAGATCTCCTTGCCCAGATAAATCGCCTCATTCGGGCACTCGGGCTCGCACACATCGCAATTGATGCACTCGTCGGTAATCAGCAGCGCCATAAACGCTCCGACCAAACCGACCCGTGGCCCTGCAAGCGACCGACACAGCGAGGAAATTGTTTGCCCATGATTCAATTATCGACGGAGGCAATACCCCGCACGCAATATCCACTTTGTCTGAGGGACTAAGCAATATTTGGCGGTATGCTGTCCGCCAACATGCGCTTTTTCATCCTGAAACGAGTCATCACACTGCTGGCCACGCTGGCGGGCGCCTCGCTGGTGGTATTTCTGGTTCTGGAAATTCTCCCTGGCAATGCTGCCCAGATGCTGATGGGCCCGGATGCCGATCCTGAAGCGGTGCAGGAGTTGGCAACTCGCCTGGGACTGGACCAGCCGGCCATGGCTCGTTACACCCACTGGGTAGGTGGCATGCTCACGGGCGACCTGGGCTCCAGTTATGCCTACAGTTCGCCGGTCCTGGAACTCATTCTGGAACGTCTGGCCCTGACCGTGCCGCTGGCCTTGATGGCGATGATCCTGACGACAGTTCTGGCCATTTCCGCCGGTCTGTATGCTGCCGCCCGGCATAACCGGGCAGGTGACCTTGGCATCATGGGGCTCACCCAGATCGGCATCGCCATACCCAATTTCTGGTTCGCCATTTTGCTGATCCTGCTTTTCTCGGTTCACCTCAACTGGTTTTCAGCAGGCGGTTTTCCGGGCTGGGAGGACGGTTTCTGGCCCGCATTTCAATCACTGGTGCTGCCCGCCATATCGCTGGCGGTGGTGCAGGCAGCCATACTGGCACGCATCACCCGATCAGCCGTGCTGGAGGTGTTGCGGGAAGACTTCGTGCGCACGGCGCGCGCCAAGGGCCTCACACAACGAGCAGCCTTGTGGCGTCACGTACTGCGTAACGCCATGATTCCCGTGATCACGGTCATGGGCCTTCAGTTTGCCAACCTGCTGGCCGGCACCATCGTAGTGGAGAACGTGTTTTATCTGCCGGGTCTGGGGCGCTTGATCTTTCAATCCATTGCCAATCGCGACCTGATCGTCGTACGCAATTGCGTGATGATGCTGGCTGCGATGGTCGTCGTCGTCAATTTTGTGGTGGACGTGCTGTACGCCGTGATCGATCCGCGCGTCAAGGCTAGTGATATATGACGGCCGGTTTCAGCCAGCGCGCCCTGCGTCATCCCAGTTTCCTCGTAGGTGGCGCATTGACGATGCTGCTGTTACTGGCAGCCGCTCTTTCGCTGGTCTGGACGCCCTGGCCTGTGTTTGACGTCAACATGCCGGGAAAATTGGCGTCACCTTCGGCTGCGCACTGGCTGGGTACAGATCCGTTTGGACGCGACGTCGCATCCTTGCTGCTGGTTGGCGCGCGCAATTCCATTCTGGTCGGCGTGATTGCTGTCGGCATTGGCATGACCACCGGCACCTTGCTGGGCTTGATCGCCGCCGCCTGCAAAGGCTGGGTCGAAGAGCTGATCATGCGGCTGTCAGATTTCACCTTCGCCTTTCCGGCAATCCTGTCTGCCATCATGATGACTGCCGTGTTTGGCGCTGGTATCGTGAACTCGATCATCGCCATCGGCATCTTCAACATTCCCACATTTGCCCGGGTAACGCGGGCTTCAGCCAACGCCATCTGGTCCCGCGAGTTCATTCTGGCAGCACGCGCCTGCGGCAAAGGCCCGGTGCGCATCACGCTGGAACATGTTTTGCCCAATATCCTGTCGGTGCTGGTTGTGCAAGGCACCATCCAGTTTGCACTGGCCATACTCGCAGAGGCAGCGTTGTCCTATCTGGGGTTGGGCACGCAGCCGCCACAGCCCTCCTGGGGAAGGATGCTGAGCGAAGCGCAATCCCTGTTGTTTCAGGCGCCGTTACTGGCGGTCTTTCCTGGCGTGGCCATTGTGCTGGCAGTCCTGGGGCTCAATCTGATGGGCGACGGCCTGCGCGATGTGCTCGACCCGCGTCTGGCCAGAAGGCGCTAAGGGGACAGATCGCTTCATGCCCTTGCTCGAAGTCAATAACCTCAGAATCCGGCTGCAAACGCATCGCGGGCCGGCAACGGCCGTGCGGGACTTGAGCTTCTCGCTGGAACGCGGCCATACGCTGGGCCTCATTGGAGAATCCGGTTGTGGCAAGTCCATCACGGCGCTTTCGCTAATGGGTTTGTTGCCAGAGCGCGCGCAGGTGTCTGGTAGCGTCCGGTTCGATGGGCGTGAGCTCACCGGAGCTGATGAAAAAATCTGGTGTGACTTGCGGGGCAACCGCGTCAGCATGGTCTTTCAGGAGCCCATGACCTCCCTGAACCCTGTTCATACCATCGGCCATCAGGTGGCCGAGCCCTTGCGGCTGCACAAAGGCTTGTCGGCCCGGCAAGCGCGGGAAGAGGCTTTGGCGCTGTTGAATCGCGTGGGTATCCCGGACCCCATCAAACGCATCGACGCCTATCCCCATCAGTTCTCGGGTGGTCAGCGGCAACGTATCACCATCGCCATGGCGCTGGCGTGCGGCCCCGACCTGCTGATTGCAGACGAGCCCACCACGGCCCTGGATGTGACGGTGCAAGCGCAGATCCTCGACCTCATCCAAGATCTGGTCAGTGAACGGAACATGGCCTTGCTGCTGATATCGCATGATCTGGGCGTGATCGCCCGCAACGTGTCGCGCATGCTGGTCATGTACGGGGGCAGTGTCGTGGAGAGCGGTGCCACCCACAGCGTGTTTTCACGCATGGCACATCCCTACACGCAAGGGCTTTTTGCTGCCCGGCCACGGCTGGGCCAACGCGACACCAACGGGCGCCCGCCACGCCTGTCCACCATTGTCGGTACCGTTCCGGAACTGGCAGATCTGCCATCGGGTTGTTCATTTTTCGGCCGCTGCCCCATCGGTATTGAAGCCTGCGCGCAAACGGTACCGGCCCCTGTGGAACTGGATGGCAAACACGTCGTGCGATGCATCCGGACAGGGGAGAACCCATGAGTGCGCCCCTGTTGCAGGTCGCTGACCTGGTTCGCCACTACAGCCTGCCCCGAGAGCGGTTGCTTGAGGCGCCGGGGAAAGTCCATGCCCTCAACGGCGTCAGCTTTGTTGTCGAAGCCGGCCGCAGCCTGGGCATCGTGGGGGAATCCGGCTCAGGAAAGTCCACGCTGGCGAGACTGGTTATGGCACTGGAGCGCCCTACCACCGGCACGGTGCAGTTTTTGGGCCGCGATCTGAACAGTCTGCAACCAGCGGCGCTGCGCGAAGCGCGACGCGATTTTCAGATGATCTTCCAGGACCCCTACGGCTCGCTGGACCCGCGCCAGCGCGTGGAATGCATTGTGGCGGAGCCACTCAGCGCGCAGGGCATCACCAGCCGCGAGGAACAACGCGAGCGTGCCACGACCGTGCTGCTGTCCGTTGGCCTGCGCGGGGGCGATCTCGACAAGTATCCCCATGAATTCTCTGGAGGGCAGCGTCAGCGCATTGCCATTGCGAGAGCCTTGATCACCCGTCCCAAACTGATCGTGGCAGACGAGCCCGTCAGCGGGCTGGACGTGTCGGTTCAGGCCCAGGTGTTGAACCTGCTGGACGATTTGCGCAGCGAATTCGGCATCACCTACCTGCTGATCAGCCACGATCTCTCGGTGGTGGACCATTTGTGCGACGATGTTGCGGTCATGACGCAAGGGCGCATTGTGGAGATGGGTACCGCGCAATCGATCTTTCAGTCGGCCGCCCACCCCTACACCCAGGCGCTGCTCAAAGCCGTGCCTCACACGGGTGCGGCGTAGTCCAAACCTGCTACAGGCGCGTTCAGGCCGGGGATGATGTAAATTCACAATAACTGTCAGGAGAACACCACCATGATGAAACGACGCACCCTGCTATCAGGCACAGCGGCCGCCGCTGCCACCACCCTGCCACTGGCTTCCTACGCTCAGCGTAAAAAAGACGCCATCGTGCTGGCGATGGCGCTGGAGCCGCCAGGGCTGGACCCCACAGCCGGCGCTGCCTCCGCCATTGCGGAAATCGTGCTGTACAACATCTTCGAGACGCTGACCAAGATCAACAGCGATGGTACGATCTCGCCCCTGCTTGCAGAAAGCTGGGAAGTATCGCCCGACCTCAAGACCTACACTTTCAAGCTGCGAAAGGGCGTGAAATTCCAGAACGGTGAACCGTTCAACGCCAATGCTGTCAAGTTCTCGTTCGAACGCGCCGGCTCCGAGAAAAGTACCAACAAGGACAAGCGCACCTTCGCCAGCATGGACCGCGTTGCGGCAGTCGATGACCACACGGTCGTGATTCTCAACAAGGCGCTCGATCCCGATTTTCTGTTCCTGATGGGACAGGCTACCGCCATCATCGTCGAGCCGAAAAGCGCGGACACCAACGCGACCAAACCCGTGGGTACCGGACCGTTCCAGTTGGACACGTGGGCCAAGGGTTCATCAGTCAGCCTGAAAAAATGGGATGGCTTTCGCAATGCGGCCGCCGTCAAGCTGAACAAGGCCACGTTTCGCTTCATCAGCGACCCCGCCGCACAAGTGGCGGCGCTGCTGGCAGGTGATGTGGACGCGTTCCCGCGTGTTACCCCGCGCAGCGTGCCGCAGTTCAAGAGCAACCCGAAGTTCCAGGTTGTCGTCAGCGGTTCGCGAGCCAAGACGATTCTCGCCATCAACAACAAGAAGAAGCCGTTGAACGACGTGCGCGTTCGCCGCGCCATCGCTGCGGCCATTGATCGCAAGGCCGTCATTGACGGCGCTGGTGATGGCTACGGTGCGCCCATCGGCAGCCACTACGTTCCCGGCGCATTTGGTTATGTCGATACAACTGGTGTGAACCCGTTCAACATCGAAAAAGCCAAAGCGCTGCTCAGTGAAGCGGGCATCAAAACCCCGCTGGAGCTGACCTTGACATTGCCGCCACCTCCCTATGCCCGCCAGGGCGGGGAAGTCATCGCTGCCCAGTTGGCCAAAATTGGCATCGTGGCCAAGATCGAGAATGTGGAATGGGCGCAGTGGCTCAGCGGCACCTACACCAACAAAAACTACGACCTCACCATCATCTCCCACGTCGAACCCTTCGATCTGGGCAACTTCGCCAAGGCGGGGTACTACTGGGGCTACGAGTCGCCCAAATTCAACGAACTGTTCGACAAGATTCAGAATTCGCCGCGCCCTGCCGACCGTGCAAAACTTCTGGGTGACGCCCAGCGCATGATTGCCAACGACGCCGTGCATGCGTTCCTGTACCAGCCGCAATGGATCACCGTGGCCAACAAGAACATCAGGGGTCTGTGGAAAGACATGCCCATATTTGTGAACGACCTGTCCGCACTTTCATGGTCATGATCCGAACTGATAGATGACCGGCACCCCTTCCCAGCTGTATGAACTCTCGGCCAGTGAGCTGGTTGACGCCTACAGCCGGGGCACCATTTCGCCAGTTGAGGTGGTTCGCTCCGTGCTGGATCACATTGACCGGTGGGAGCCTCACCTGCAGGCCACCTACCTGCTGCGCCCCGACCTGGCGCTGGATCAGGCGCATGCATCACAAGCCCGCTGGCACCGTCGCGAACCCTGCGGCCCGCTTGATGGTGTTCCCACCACCATCAAGGAAAATATCGCTACGGTGGGTGATCCTTTGCCTGCCGGAACCGCCGCTGTTGACCTCGTGCCCGCCGCAGTTGATGCACCACCGGCGGCCCGCCTGCGGGAAGCAGGCGCCATCATGATATCCAAAACCACCATGCCCGA
>JAABRC010000095.1 GCA_011391115.1 Candidatus Egaibacter danicus
TCTCGCCCTGCCTGGCACGGATGGACGACGGGGTGAACCGCATCGCATCGTTCATGGACACCTCAATGGTGCGGCTGACATTGGCCGCCACGCCTGGCGCGCCAATATTGGCGGCATCATGACCACCAGCATGACTGCCAGACGCATTGGCGCCACTGCCGAACACCAGCGCTGCTGATACAGCCATAAATTTGATTGAATTTTTCAAGTTAACTCCTTTGAATGAAATCAGTGAGATGAATGTCCCGAGGGTTTACGAATCTGGACTTCGGTGGTCGTGGGTGACGGTCTGGCAAGGGGTGTGGACCCCTGCGTATCCGCCTTGAAACGCGCGGGGTCGGGAAGTGAACCGGTCCATTCAAATGCCACTGTTCCCGCCGGATGTTTGAACCAGCCAGGGTCTTTGTAGTCACCCGGTTTCTGCGTCTTGCGAACTTTCAAAATGCTGAACATACCGCCCATTTCCACACCACCGAAGGGACCGGTGCCGGTCATCATGGGCGCCGTGTTGTCGGGAATCTGCATTTCCATTTCCCCCATGTCGGCCATGCCGCGCTCGCCCATCACCATGTAGTCAGGGATGGCCTTCTGCATTCTTTTGACCAGACCACGGTGGTCCACGCCGATGGTGGTGGGGACGTTGTGTCCCATGGCATTCATGGTGTGGTGGCTCTTGTGGCAATGGAATGCCCAGTCACCCTCCTCATCGGCCACAAACTCGAATTGACGCATCTGACCCACACCAATGTCGGTAGTCACCTCTAACACGCGCGCGGCCAGGGGCCACGGCCCACCATCGCTACCCGTGACCATGAACTCATGGCCATGCAGATGGATGGGATGGTTGGTCATGGTGAGGTTGCCCACGCGAATGCGCACCTTGTCGCCGTGGCGCACGTTGAGCGTATCGATACCGGGGAACACCCTGCTGTTCCACGACCACAGGTTGAAGTCCAGCATGGTCATGGTTTTTGGCGTCATGCTGCCGGGGTCAATGTCATAGGCATTGAGCAGAAACACAAAGTCACGGTCCACCTCGCTGATCAAAGGCGTTTTTACTTTGGGGTGTGTTATCCAGAAACCCATCATGCCCATGGCCATTTGCGTCATTTCATCCGCATGCGGGTGGTACATGAAGGTACCCGGCCGGCGAGCCACAAACTCATAGACGAATGTTTTGCCGACACCAATTGACTTCTGCGTCAGGCCGGACACGCCGTCCATCCCGTTGGGCAAACGCTGGCCATGCCAATGCACGCTGGTGTGCTCCGGCAGCTTGTTGGTCACGAAGACCCTCACCCGGTCGCCCTCCACCACTTCGATGGTGGGGCCCGGGCTCTGCCCGTTGTAACCCCACATATTGGCTTTGAATCCAGGTGTCATCTCGCGCACCACAGGCTCGGCCACAAGGTGGAACTCCTTGACGCCGTTGTTCATCCGCCAGGGCAGCGTCCAGCCGTTCAGCGTGACCACCGGGTTGTAAGGGCGGCCAGTGTCAGGCACCAGCGGGGGCATGGTGTCGGGACTGGCCTGCAGCACGGGTTCTGGCAGTGCTGCCATGGCCACACGGCTGACGCTGGCTGCGGCAACAGCACCGGCCACTGTGGCAGCGGTGCCATTAAAAAAATTGCGTCGATTCATGAATCGTTCCTTGAATGGGTAAGTAAGCTGATGACCATCAATGCGACGCGGAGGTCGCGCCGGGCGCAGCAACAGCGGATTCGCCAGCAGCACTTTTGAGGCCATCCATCGGAGCACCTGCCAGCAGCGCCTGCAGATCGGCATGGGCCAGCCAAAAGTCCCGATGCGCCATCACAGCAGCCTGGGATGTCAATGTGCGGGCCTGGCTGTCAACCAATACATCAAAGATGCTGGTCAACATGCCGTTGTATCGGAGCACCAGTTCATCATGGACAAACGTTCGAAGCGGCAGTACTTCCACCTGCAGATGCCGGGCAATGTCAAAAGCCGTGCGGTACGCAAAATAAGCTTCACGTGCCTGGCTACGCAATTTGACTGCCGTAGAGCGAACGCTGGCTGCATCACCAACCGCATCCCACAGATCATCTGCGTGGGAGAACTTCGCCTGGCCCTGCTTGAGTTGCCATTGCGCCCTGGCAACGCTCAAATCCGAACGGGCCTGCAGCGCGAGCGCTTCAACGTCTGGCACCTCAATCGCCTGCATCGGCAATGCCGGCAATCCGGTTTCAAGCTGATACCGGGCTTGTGCGCCCCATAGACCGAGAACAACGGTCAGGTTTTCACGAGCGGCCAGCGCACTGTTGCGTGATCGGGCTAAAGCCACCGCGGACTCCGACAAGGCCAACTGCGCACGGGCCTGGGTCAGCTTGCTGACATTGCCCACCTGCGTCATGCGCCGTGTCAGGTCTGTGCTGGTCTCCAGCGTATTTTTGGCCTCTTCCAGCAACTGTGCGGACCGCTCGGCAGCCACCGCTGAGACCCACGCTTTGTAGGCCCGGGCGGACAGCACCGTGATGGCCTGGCGCATCTTCAGTTTGGCAGGGTTGTCTGAGCGAACGGCATCGCTGATGGACGACCCGGCAGCACCCATGGTAACCTGAAGGTCCGGGTTGTTGAGCACCGCAATGCGAACAGCGGCATCGGCCGACAGCGGCTTTTGCAGCAGCGCACGCACCTCCTCTGCGGTGTCCAGCGTCGGGCGCGGGAGCACCACGGTACCGGGCTGGGTACCAATGATCAGGCCTTGCACGCTGGCCTGCAGGTCGGTCAGCCCCCCGTCGGGTGGTGGAGCCGTCAGTGCCGCGCCTGCCGCTGTTGCCAGAAAAAGGCTGGTCAGCGTTGATCGAAGTGCTTTGGGCGAGATCAGGACGATCATGGCTTCGTCCCCTTGCAGCAAGGCATATCAGGCATGCCAGAGGGAACAGGTTTCTGTCGCACCTGCTCTTCCTCCCACTTCAGAAGGTCGACATGACCTCGCTTGAATTGCCCCACAGTGGCATTGGCGGCCCGCCAATCAACTACTGCCTGCTCGATACCGGTAGGCAGACCGTCAAAGCTTGATTGATATTGCGCTTTCGGCACTGGTGTGCCAGGTGCGCTGGCCTCCAGTGTGGGTGCGAGTTCGATACGAACGCTACCCGGCGCCTGGGCTTGCGCCAGGCCCAAAATCCCCCCCCACACCATAGCGGTAATTCCCCTGATCGCGGCAACTCGAACTACGCGGCGCCGTGTTGACAAATGTGACATTTCAAACTCCTGATAGACGTCATGACGACTGCCAAAAAAAACTGCGCCGGGTACTGGCTGAATGCACCAGCCGGGCGTAGATCGGCAAAGTACAGGCCCAGTTAGGGCCTTGCGATCAGGAAATGGGAGGTTTTTGGCCCAGCGCGAGTTCTGCGCTGGCATAGATCGATGCTGCCTGCGGCGGGACAGCAAAGGGAAACGCGCGGATGCTCTCCTGCGTAAACGAGGGCTCTATGGCAGCAACGGAAGAGCACACCTGGCAAGAGATACAGGTATCGCAATCGCTGTCCAAGCCACTGTCTTCGGCAGCCTCGTGCTGCAATACAGCCGCTACCGGCTCACCCATTTCATGGCAATTCACATTTGCTTGAACTTGAGTTGATGACGGCACCGGTGCCGCCATTGCATGATGTGCCGCCTGCGCGGCCATCTGAACCGACATGACATCACCGGCCCAGCTACGCACAGGCAACAGGGCAATCAGGATGAGCGAAATGATGAGGCGCACAAGTTGGATGATACCGGGTCAGCCCGAAAGTTCCGCCGGCCGAATGCTCCCGACAGCGCCAGCCGGGATCAGCCCATCCACCAGTCGCTTTTGGCTTCAACAACGTAAATTCAACAAATTTACATGTCAAATCGGCCTTTATTCCTCGTCGAATATGCGTGAATAGCTATCATTTTTGTAGCATTTTGCGTGATTGATATGGTGGGCATGCGTGTGGGTGTATAACCTAGTCCCTCCCAACCACACCAATATGGTCAGGCGCATACCTGCGCTGTAACAACAAGGAATTTCAGACATGGGCGCGCAGTGGAAAGCAAAAGGCAAGGAACTGGCAGCCAATGCCAAGGGACGCGTATTTGGCAAATTGTCCAAAGACATCATGATCGCGGCACGCAGTGGCGCCGACCCCGCTGCCAACGCACGCCTGCGCCTGCTGGTGGAGCAGGCCCGCAAGGTGTCCATGCCCAAGGACACGCTGGATCGGGCCATCAAGAAAGGTGCTGGCCTGACCGGCGAGGCCGTCAATTTTGAACGTGTGATTTACGAAGGCTTTGCGCCGCACCAGGTGCCGGTGATGGTCGAATGCCTGACCGACAACGTGAACCGCACCGCTCCTGAAATGCGTGTGCTGTTCCGCAAGGGGCAGCTCGGCACGTCAGGCTCGGTAGCGTGGGACTTTGACTACGTGGGCATGATCGAAGCCGAACCCGCCGCAGCGGGTGCCGACGCCGAAGTGGCCGCCATCGAAGCGGGTGCACAAGACTTTGAGGCCGGTGACGAAGAGGGAACAACCCTGTTTCTGACCGACGCCACCGATCTGGACCTGGTCAGCCGTGCGCTGCCCACCCACGGCTTCAACGTGCTGTCAGCCAAACTGGGCTACAAGCCCAAAAACCCGGTCAACCCGGCCAGCCTGAGCGCCGAACATCTGGAGGAAGTAGAAGCCTTCCTGGCCGCGATTGACGCGAATGACGATGTGCAGAATGTGTTTGTGGGCCTGGCGAGCTGACGGGTTGATTTCAGCTACCCGTTTGCTTCTTACCGGTAAAACGCTTCGACCTTGCCCTTGAGCTTGATCAGCAGCGGTTTGCCCTTGCGATCCACCGTCTTGCCAGCGGGCACCTTCACCCAGCCTTCACTGATGCAGTATTCCTCGACATCCATGCGCTCCCTGTCATTGAATCGGATGCCGATGTCATGTTCGAACACGGCAGCAATGTGAAAAGGGCTGCGCGGGTCAATGGACAGGTGATCGGGCAAAGGGGGGCGTTGAGTGATTTCGGTCATGGGTATCTTTTTTTGTGATCAGCGCCGTTTATAGCAAATCGCCGTCTTGACCCCGATACAGCCAGGGCAAATCCAGCAATCGCTCCCCCAGCAGCCCCAGCGATACATCGCGTCCCCAGCGCATCAGACCACTGGCGTGGAAAATCTCGCCATTGCGGATAGATCTCGCCTGCACGCGGGCGTTGCGCTGCCAGCGGGCATGTGCGAACTGGCTGAGCGCTGTGGACACGTCATCCACTCCGGGTTGGCTCAACATCACCCGTTCCAGCTCGGCCGCATCTTCAATGGCCATGCCGGCGCCCTGCGCCAGATACGGCCGCATGGGGTGCGCCGCGTCGCCCACCAGCACCACCCTTCCGCTGAAGTGTTCATGCGCGCCCGCCATGGGGTTGCGGTCACACAGGGCCCACAGCCGCCAGCCATCCACGGCATTGATCACGTCCTGCAGCGCTGTGCAGGTGCCGGCCAATGACGTGCGCAGCCCGGCCGCAGTGGCGTTCTGGTCCCAGTTGGTGGGGTCAGACGCGGCCTTGCTGTTGCCACCGTCCTGCACAATGGCCACCACATTAAGCCACTCGCCACGGCGCACCGGGTATTGCACCACATGCAGGCGCGGCCCCAGCCACACGGTGACCTGCTGGCTGCGCAGGCGTTCAGGCAACGCCGCCTGCGCAACCAGCGCACGGTAGGCCAGATGCCCGGTGACACGCGGCGGCCCGTCATTCAATAGCCAATGGCGCAACGGGCTCCACAGGCCATCCGCCCCCACCAGCAGGTCGCCTTCGATACTGGCACCTTCGCGAGGACGCACCAGCACACGCTGCTCATTCTGGATGAACCCGGTCAGCTCGCAGTCCAGGTGCAGCCCGGCAGTGGCCTGCTGTTTCACGGCTTGCAGCAGCAAGCCCAGAATGTCCGCACGGTGAATGGTGGCGTAGGGTGCGCCATAGCGCTGGCGGGCTGTGTCGCCCAGCGGCAGCACGCCCAGTTCCCGGCCCGAGCTGGCATTGCGCACCTGCAGGTGTGATGGAAATGCGGCCACCCGGGCCAGCGCGTCGGCAAGACCCCATCCATGCAGCACGCGGGTGACGTTGGGCCCCATCTGGATGCCGGCACCTACCTCGCTGAACTCCGCGGCGCGCTCAAACAGCTGTACACCCCAGCCCGCGCGGCCCAACGCAAACGCCGCCGCCAGGCCACCAATGCCACCACCTGCAATCAACGCTGCTTTTCCCATATTGTTCGAAATTGTGACCGCTTCGGGAAACGCTATGCTTGACGGCTGTCAAACCTCATCCAGAATGCGTCTACCAGCACAATGAAATACGTTCCGCTTCCCATCAAGCGCGTTGAAACCGGCAAACCGCTGCCGGTACCAGTGTGGGACGCCAAAGGTAATCTGCTGCTGCGCAAGGGACAAACCATCAACTCCGAGCAGCATCGTGAGGTGCTGATGGCCCACCAGGCCTGCCTGACCGAGGGTGACTACCGGGCGTGGATTCGCAGCTATGACCGAATGGTGTACAACATGCTGCGAGAGAACGTGAGCATTCAACAAATAGCCCGGGCCACCATGCCCGACACCATTCTGGATGTGGACTATGTCGTAGGTCACGACATCACCGGCGGCTGGCTGGACCTGCAGACCGTGTTGGGCGGCATACTGGTCCAGGGCGAGTCTGCACAGAGCCCGCTGGACCGGCTGGAAGGCGTCCAGAAAAGAGCCACATCGTTGCTGGACGCCGATACGGACGATTGCCTGTTCGCGCTGTTCCAGGCGCTGGCCGAACCGGCGCTGGGCTACTGCGCCACCCACGCCCTGCTGGTGGCGGTTGCCTGTGAGCTGACGGCACGCAAGCTGGATATGGCTGCGGTATTGCGGCCGGTGTTGTTCCGGGCAGCGCTCACGATGAACATCGGCATGGCCGTGGAGCAAAACGTGCTGGCCCGCCAGACCGTCAAGCCCGACACGGCGCAGCGGCAACTGATCAAGGACCACCCGGGCAAGAGCGCCGCCATCCTGCGCGGCTTTGGTGAAGCCAACCATGACTTGCTGGATATTGTGAGCCTGCATCACGACCGTGACGAATCCCGCGGGCTGGCACGCAACCTGGAATGCCGCCGCATCCTGCGCATGGCGGATGAATTTGTCGCGGGCATTGCTGCGCGGTCATCGCGCCCGGGCCTGTCAGCGATTGGTGCTGCCAAGAAAACGGTGATTGGCTCCGTCGGTGAAGAGGCCCGCGTGGGCGCCGCCATGACAGCCGCACTCGGTTTTTACCCTCCGGGCACGTATGTTCGCCTGGTCAACGGCGAGATAGCCGTTTCTGCCCGACGGGGCACGGCGGCCAA
>JAABRC010000096.1 GCA_011391115.1 Candidatus Egaibacter danicus
ATTGACGAACTTCGGCGCCTGGGCGTGCAGGTGCTGATGAATGAGCATGTGGTGCTGAACCATGGTGACCCGAAGCGGGAGGCCAGCACAGCCATGCTGGTTGTGGCGGGGGTGAGTGATTACTCAGCACACCATTTTGATGAAACCCACCGCAGCGACGCCAAGGCCGCCATGGATGGTGCGCCGGAGCATGCGGGGTTTCGGCTGCTGTTGGCGCACCAGCCGCGCAGTGCGGCGGGCGCAGCGCAGGCAGGGTTTGATTTGCAGCTGTCAGGCCACACGCATGGCGGGCAATTCTGGCCGTGGAACCACTTTGTGCGGTTTCAGCAGCCGTTCACCGCCGGGCTGCACAAGCTGCAGGACCTGTGGGTTTACACCAGCCGGGGCACGGGTTATTGGGGACCGCCCAAGCGCTTTGGTGCGCCATCGGAGATCACGCACCTGCGGCTGGTGGCGGCCTGAGGCGGCAATTCCACAACACTTAAGGGATGAAATGCAGGCCTGGCGCAGGCTTGCTGTTGCCAAAAGGCCACTTGAACGATGCGCGATGATATAACCGTGGGATTCTAAAAATACGGCTGATTCCGTTTCCCACGCCATGGATTGTCTCCCGCACATTCACGTTGCTGCCATTCACGACAGCGCAGGTTTTCAGTCAGCAACTCCCGGTATCGGGGTGTTTTGTACCCGGGAGAAAGAAAACTCCTCCGCCATCATGGGGGCGGGCATTCTGGAGAACAGCCTGGGCAGGACCAGCGTTTACGGCATGTACGGCTGGCGGCCGCTGTCGGTAGGCCCCGTGAAGCTGGGAGCTTTTGGCGGGGTCATTACCGGCTACAAGAAATCAGCAGACGTGTTTGTGGGCGTGAGCGCATCCGTGCCATTCAGTTGGGGTGAGGTGCATTTGCTGTTGCTCCCCAATGTGCCCAGCATTTCACCAACCACGCTCGGACTGTCGTTTACAGTTCGGTTCTAAACGGCCGATATGTCGTGAGTCGGACATATACGCATGACAGACTCCAAAGCCCCAGCCAAGAAACCATTCGAGATTGCCCGTGAAGCGCTGATGCAGCTCACGGCGCGCAAGCTGGTACCGACGCCGCTCAACTACCAGGCGGTCTACAACGAGATTGCCGGCATTCCCAATGTGCAGCCATTTCCGGAAGAGCCTTTGCGCCAGCTGGCTGCGGAGCTGCCGGCCAGAAACCCGGGTCAGGAGAAACAGCTGGCCCTGCTGGATTCGGCCATTGGCCGGCGTTCATGGGCGGGCGTGCAAAACGCGATGGTGGCCTACGTGGGTTTTGGCATGCCCAGCCCATCCTCCATGCCGGCGCCACTGTCGGCATCGGGTCCGCCGACGCCAGTAGCGCCCGCTCTCACAGCAGATTTTCTGGAGCAGATTGCCCGGCTGATTGAGCATATGCAGCCCGCGCTGGGAACGGACGATGCACGGTTTGCCGAGCAGACCCAGGCCGTGGTGAAGGCGTTGCGCCGGACCGATGCCGACCTGACGGAAACCAAGATGCTGCTGGCCAACTACAGCCACCGCGTGTCGTTCACGGCGGAAGACCAGGCCGAGATCAAGGCCAACCTGTTGCGGCTGCTGCACCTGATTTTTCAGAACATTGGCGAGCTGAGTCTGGATGACCGCTGGCTGAAGGGCCAGATTGACGGGCTGATGGTGGCGTCAACGCCGCCGCTCTCCCTGCGCCGGCTGGACGATCTGGAGGGTCGTCTGAAAGATGTGATCTTCAAGCAGACCGAAGCCAAGGGCCGCGCGCTGGAGGCACAGGAAGAAATGCGCCAGATGTTGCTGACGTTCATCGAACGTTTGTCGCAGATGTCGGACTCGACCAGTGTGTTCCAGTCCAAGCTGGAAGAAAACGCGCGCCTGATCGAGCAGGCCAAAACGCTGGCCGAGATTGCACCCGTGCTGAAAGAAGTGGTGGGCGCAACCCGTGGCATGGCGCGCGACAGCCTGAGCACGCGCGACGAGCTGCGCAGCATGCGCGAGAAAACCCTGAACACCGACGCCGAGATCGCCAAGCTGCACCAGGAGCTGGACCGGGTGAGCACGCTGGCGCGTCATGACACGCTCACTGGTGCGCTGAACCGCAAGGGGCTGGATGAGGCGGTGAAACGCGAGGTGTCCAGCTTCCGGCGCAAGGAAACACCGCTGAGTGTGGGCCTGCTGGACATTGACAATTTCAAGCAGCTCAACGACCGGCTGGGACATGCCACGGGTGACGTGGCGCTGGCGCATTTGTCCAAGGTGGCACGTGAGTGCATGCGCCCGCAGGATACGCTGGCGCGTTATGGCGGTGAAGAATTCGTGATTCTGTTCCCGGACACGCCGCTGGACCGGGCCATGGATGCCATGACACGTTTGCAGCGCGAGTTGACGACGCGGTTCTTTCTGGCAGGGACCGAGAAGATCCTGATCACGTTCAGTGCCGGTGTGGCGCAGCTGGCGCCTGACGAGTCTGGCGAAGACGCCATCAAGCGGGCCGACCAGGCCATGTATCTGGCCAAGCGGGCGGGCAAGAACCGCGTGCTGGGGGCCTGAGGCGGCCATGACGTATCTGATTCTGGGGCTGATCATTTTTCTGGGTGTGCACTCGGTGCGCATCGTGGCGGATGGCTGGCGTACACGAATGCTGGCACAGGTGGGGGAGCGCGTCTGGAAGGGCGTTTACTCGCTGCTGTCGCTGCTGGGGTTTGGCCTGATCATCTGGGGCTTTGGTGTTGCGCGTGAAACGCCGGTGATGCTGTGGATGCCACCGGTTGGCATGCGCCATGCGGCTTCACTGCTGACGCTGGTGGCGTTTGTGCTGCTGGCTGCAACCTATGTGCCGGGCAATGCGATCAAGGCGCGTTTTCACCACCCCATGGTGCTGGGCGTCAAGACCTGGGCGCTGGCGCACTTGCTGGCCAATGGCAGCGTGGCGCATGCGGTGCTGTTCGGCTCATTTCTGGTCTGGGGCGCGCTGGATTTCATGGCGGCCCGCCGGCGTGACCGTGCGCAGGGTACGCAATACCCGGCTGGTGATGTGGCGAGTACCGTTACCGCTGTACTGGCAGGGGCTGTTGCCTGGGGCGTGTTTGCGTTTGTGTTGCACGGCCTGCTGATCGGGATACGGCCCGTCGCCTGAGGCCGTGATTCTGCGGGCTCTCTTCTAGGGAGTCAGAATCCACTGGATGATGAACTTGGCGGCAAAGCCCACCATGCCGAACGCCAGACCCAGAAACAGCACAAAGGTGCCGAATTTGCCGGCCTTGGATTCCCAGGCCAGGTGTCCGATGATGAACAGCATGTAGAGCATGAAGGCGCCCACGCCGAAGGAAAGGCCAAAGCCGGCGATCTGCTCTTCAGAAAAACCAAACATCAGTGGCCACCCGTCTCACTGGCAGGTGCGGCATTTGCTTCGGTTTCACGCAGGGGTACGCCGGAGACGTCCACCAGATCGCGGTAGGCATGCCAGCTGGCATGTCCGAGCATGGGGATGACGGCGATCAGCCCCAGCAGCAGCGAACCCAGCCCCAGCAGTGTGAAAAGCATGATCAGGCCGGACCACACCGCCATGGTCACGGGGTTGGCCAGCACGGCCTGCCAGCTGGTCAGTACGGCCTGCAACAGTGTGACCCGCCGGTCCAGCAGCAGCGGCATGGCCACGACGCTGGAGGCAAACATGGGGGCCGCCATCAGGCCACCCATCGCCAGCCAGAGTTCGAACAGCCAGCCATGGCGGGCCAGCACCACGTGCTGAACGAAGTCCAGCGGGGTATGAATGGGCGCGGGAGCCAGCAGTGTGATAAGGGCCGCCGACGTGAGCACCCAGCCAGTGGCCGCCAGCGCCAGCAGCGCGCCAAACTGCACCATGCACCAATAGTCATTGCCCCATTTGTTGAAGTGGCTGCCCTGCCAGTTCAGCCAGGTTTTGAGTACGACGCGGTAGTCGGCTTTTTCACCCCGCTCCAGCGCGCGGCTCAGGGCATACAGACTGGTTGCCAACACCGGTGCCACCACCAGAAAGCCGGACAGCGCGCCAGACAGCAGCCAGAAGCGGTTGTGCGCCACAGCGACGATGGCCGCACCAAAAAACGCCAGCGCCAGGCCGTGGGCAAAACTGACCCAGCCTGCGCGGGCCATGTCGCGCCAGGCAAGCACCAGCCAGACGAAGGGCTGTTGGGGGCTGATGGAGCGTACGACCGGCAGGGCTGAAGGGGCTGATGGCACGGGAGGGACTGTTGTGGTGGCGAAAGCCAAAGTGTACCTGCGCATAATGCGGGCTTTGCACACCGAAAGAAGTTACCATGCCACGCCCCATTCTGGATGAATCCCGTATTCACGCTGCGATTCGCAACAAGGTCGCCTCGCATCATCAGGACATCGTGAACGAGGTGCAGGCAGCAGTTGCCGCCAACCCGGTCGTGGTGGTGGGCATGAGCCAGAACCCGATGCCGCGTAAGGCGCGCCGTCTGCTGGATGCGGCCAATGTGCCCTACCGTTATCTGGAATACGGTAGTTATCTCAACAACTGGCGCAAACGCAACGCACTGAAAATGTGGACCGGCTGGCCCACATTTCCCATGATTTTTGTCAAAGGCACGCTGGTGGGCGGTGCCGTTGATCTGGAAAAACTGATTGCCAGCGGAGAGCTGGCAACCCTGCTGACCTAGTTCAGCTCTTGCCCATCATCGGGCCATGACCCATCATGCCGCCGCCGTGGCGTCCGCCACGCTGGCCGCCATGGTTCATATGCTCGGCGTCAAACACCTTCTTTTGCTCTGCGTTCAGCGCGGCGTAGAAGGCCTTGGTGGCGTCGGCACGTTTGTTCATCTCGACATCCCGTGTGGCACGCATGGTCTTCATGAAGTCGATACGTTCGGGCGTGGTCATTTTCTCAATGGCAGCACGGTCGGGATGTGCAGCCGCCTGGGCGGCGGGCGGTTTCATGGCACCGGTATAAGCGGTCCATGCGCCTTCCTGAGCAGGCGTGAGCTTGAGCTTGGCCTTGAGGTCATCCTGGCGCTTGACCATCATTTGCTGCATCTTGGCCGGGTCACCCTGGCCGTGACGCATGCCACCCTCATGGCCCATGCCCTGTGCAACAGCGGTGAAGCCCACTGTGGCGAGCAAGCCGGCGATCAACAGGGGTTTGAATACGGATTTCATATACGCTTCCTTTTTCAGTTAAGAAGCCTGAGAGCGCAAATGCGTTATCAGGTTGAAAAGAAGTTTGCGCGCCCCGTGTATCTGCCAGATGGCTGTTCGATAAGAGTTTGTAAAGTTTTGATGCCGGGCCGTCCCAAAGCAAAACGGCCCCACAGGGGGCCGCGAAGCGTGGGGGTAATTGTTCAGGTCTTGCTTTTCATGGGACAGGTGTTCATGCCCAGCATCGTATAGGCCGGGCACCAGCCGATCAGGCCCGTTGCCAGTGGTACGACGCCGATATAGCCCCACATGCCGACGGTGCCCGTATAAGCCAGGCCGATCAGAACAAGACCGGCGACGATGCGTACGATGCGGTCAATTCCGCCTTCATTGATTTTCATGGTTAGCTCCTTGGAAAAAGTGGTTGATGGCGCAATTGGATACCCGTAATGACCTCAGGTCTGTGACTCAGGTCACACAGGGTTACGACAGCGACGATGACAGGGCACGTAACGCCGCGCTGTTGCTGATGTGAATGTGCTCGCGCGAGAGCTCAACCCAGCCCTCCCGCTCAAACCGGCGCAGCAGCCGCGTGACGATTTCGCGCACGGTGCCCAGTTCGTCAGCCAGCGTCTGGTGGGTAATGGCCAGATCGCTTCCCCGGCCCAGCAAGGCGGCGGCCAGGCGCTGGTCGAGCTTGCGAAAGGCCACGGCATCAATCAGCCCGGTCAGGTCGGCCATGCGCTCGGCAAACAGTCCCAGCACGTCATTGCGAAATGAGGGTGACTCCAGCCAGGCGTTGAAGATGGGTGGCGGGATCAACAACAGGGTGGTGGGTTTAGTCGTGATGCCGTGGGCTGACAGCGGCGCCTTGCGGAACAGGCAGGCACTGGACACCAGACACAACTCGCCAGGTACCACGCGATAGAGTTCCAGCGAACGTCCGTCACCGGAATGGCGCGAAACTTTCACTTCACCATCCAGCACGAGTGGAAAGCCCTGGCAGGGCGCGTTTTCGTCAAACAGTACGGCCCCGACTGGCACGGTCATGGGGCCTGCCGTGCTGCCCAGGTCCGCCAGCGCAGGCGTGACGTGCGCCAGAGCGGGGTAGAGGCGGATGGGGTCAGTCATGCTGGCAGTTTAGCCTTACCGCCGGTTTTTCCGTCAGGGAAGCGGCAGTCGGGCCGCCGGTGCGGGCCAGTCCACTTCGGCCAGGCTGTTGACCAGCTCGTCCCGTTCGCTGCGTGGCATGGGCCGCATGGCGTTGGCTACCCACTGGGCACGCGCCACGTTGATGCGGCCAGTGGTGGCCCAGTGATCGGCTTCCATGACGGGGTGGTGCAGCATGGCAGCCAGCCAGACGGCCTGGCCAGCATCCAGTTCGCGCGCCCGGATGCCGAAGTATTGGCGGGCGGCAGCCTCTGCACCGCAGATGCCACTGCCCCAGGGGGCGCTGTCCAGGTAAAGACGCAGGATGCGCGCCTTGCCAAGCGTTTGCTCCATTTCCACTGCGTACAGCAATTCGCGCAGCTTGCGGGTGGGCGTGCGCTCGGCACCGGTCACCAGCAGCCTTGCCAATTGCTGGGACAACGTGCTGGCACCGCGCTCGATGCGACCTTCGTGTTGGTTGCGCTGGAATGAGGCCGTGAGTTCTGCCAGATCAAAACCGGCGTGCTCGAAGAAGCGCTGATCCTCCGCCGCCATCACGGCCCGGGCGAGCAGGCTGTCTGCGCGCAGACGGCTTTTGCGCAGGCCTGCCGAGCAGGTGCTGTTTGCTGCTGCGAGCGACCCGGTGCCCAAACCCTGCACGGCAAATCCTTCCACGCGGGGAGTCAGCGTGTAGTTGCCTGACGGCAAAGACAAGGTTGCACGAAGGCTGAACGTGCCGTCGATGGTAGCTAGCTGCACTTCGGGAATGACGCTGGCAAACAGCGCGTAGCCGTCGCGTATTGGCGTTGCAGGCAGGTTGATCTGCAGCTTGAGTGATTGTGGCGTCAGGACACCATCCCATGCAGCAACCACATGGCCGCTGGAGAGACTGCCTTCAAGACGTGATCCCTTGCGACGCACCAG
>JAABRC010000097.1 GCA_011391115.1 Candidatus Egaibacter danicus
GCTCCTGGTCTTCGGCAAAGGCAAAACAAACGTCGGCATTGTTGATGTGGAAAACACACTCAGGTGCCGCCGCATCCTGGTACAACGCAATTGGCACCGCACCCAGCGCCTGCACCGCCAGCATGGTGGCGTACAGGCGAGGCCGGTTGGCACCGATAACGACCATGTGGTCATGCTGGCGCAAACCGGCCTGGTGCAGGCCGCATGCCAAATGCTCCACCATGACGGCCAGGTCGGCCCAGGTAATGGCTTGCCAGATGCCGTACTCTTTTTCGCGCATGGCCGCGTCCCCGGGGCGCTGGGCCGCGTGGTCTAACAGTAATCGGGGAAACGTCGTTTGCATCACTACACCTTGTCTCGGAATCAAGTCAGCCCGGGCTATCTGCCCACGCTGACGGAATGGCCGAATGATAAAACCCGATTTGACGTTATGTTGTCGTTTGGACGACAATTCAGTGTATTCCGGGTAGGTGTTTTCCCTGCACCGCCTGCCCCATTGTTCAGCCAAAACGTTCCACAACATGAAGCCCGAAGTCACCCTGTTTCAACGTCGCCGCACCCTGACGGCGGCCGAGCTTGACGTGATTCCCTGGCTCAAATTACTCTCGGCGTCAGAGCGGGAGCGCGCAGTGGAAGACCTGAAAATCACCGATGCCGGCGCCGGAGATTTTGTCTGCCGCACTGGGCGCCCGGTGACCTACTGGTTTGGCGTGGTCGACGGCCTGCTGAAAATGAGCACTGACAACATCGACGGCCAGACCATGACCTTCACCGGCATCCCGCCCGGCGGCTGGTTCGGTGAAGGCACAGCCCTGAAACGTGAGGTTTACCGCTACAACATCCAGGCGCTGCGCAAAAGTCTGGTGGCCGGCCTGCATGTCGACACCTTCCACTGGCTGCTGGACCACTCGATTGGCTTCAACCGCTTTGTCATGAACCAGCTCAACGAGCGCCTGGGCCAGTTCATTGCCGCGCGCGAGATCGACCGCATGACCAACCCCAATATCCGGGTGGCGCGCAGCTTGGCCGCCCTGTTCAACCCGGTGCTCTACCCCGGCCTGGGCACCGTGCTGCGCATCACCCAACAGGAGCTGGCGTACCTGGTCGGCCTGTCGCGCCAGCGCGTCAACGAGGCCCTGAACACGCTGGCCGCGCAGGAAGCAATCCGGGTCGAATACGGTGGCCTGCGGGTGAACAACTTGCAGGCCTTGCGGTTGGGCCATTTTTAGCAGTTCCACGACCGCACAGGCCCAAACGATCTAAAATTTAGGTATCAACTGATACCATGGGCCCCGTATGAACTTAGTCACCCCCGAAAAGATTGCCGCCATCATGGCGCTGGCGCAGGCGCCGCATTCCATGGAAGAGCTTGACGACCTGGTGGCCCATGGGCTGCCCAAGGAAGCGCTGCGTGCCAGCATTGATCGCGTCTGCGCCAGCAACGACGAGCGCAAAAAGTTGCTCTACCGTATCATTCCCGAAGCCACTTACAAACGCCGGCAACACTTGCTCAGCCCGGACGAATCCGGCCGCGCCGAACGCCTGGCCAGGATCATTGCCACGGCGGAATACGTCTGGAACTCGGCTGACGATGCGCGACTGTTCATGAACACGCCGCACCCCATGCTCAAAGCGCGCACACCGCTGGACGTTTCCATGACCGAACTGGGCACCCGGCGCGTCGAAGAATTGCTTTGGAAGCTCTTTTACGGCATGGCCGCCTGATGCAAATTTTTCGTATCGGCGACAGCCGGCACACCCTTTGGGACGGCACTGGCGCAGCCATGGTGGGCGGCCGCTGGAACAGCCCGGGGCAACCGGTCATCTACGGCGCCCTGAGTTACGCCTGCGCCATGCTCGAAATACTGGTGCACGCAAATATCGGCCGTGTGCCGGCAACGCACGGCTATGTGGTGGCCGAGCTTGCCGATGACGTGCCCGCCGAGCGCATGGACGCACAGTCCCTGCCGCCTGGGTGGGATAGCGACGACCTCACGATTGCCAGACAGGTAGGGGACCGGTGGCACCGCGAAGCCAGATCCGCAGTGTTACTGGTACCGTCGGTGGTGACCCGCCTTGAGTGGATTGCGGTTGTCAACCCACGGCACCCCGATGCCGCAAAATTTTCGGTATTACCCGCCCAACCGGTGGTTTGGGACCAACGTCTGTTTTTCAGATCAAATTGAAAGCCGTTTTCATACATTGGCTCTAACCACCTTGCCATGAATTCAAATTCACCCGTCGCCGCCCTTTACACTCAAACCACTCACCAGCACCCGACCCAAACCAGCGCCACACCCCATGCAAGGGCAACTTTTTAGCCACGACTTTTTGCTGCGCGGCGTTTTGGAAACACCGCCCTGTCAGGCTCTATCAGAAGAGGCATTCGCCGCCTTCGAGGCTGCGCTGCGCCACATTTTTGTGGGTCTGGATGCCAGCTCGACGATTAACGAGGCGCAAACGGAAGCCCTGGTGATCAACAAAGTGCTGGTTGCATTGGGCTGGGAAGACAACTTTTTGCCCCAGGTCAACCTGTCGGGCAAGCGCCGCGAGGACGTGCCCGACTGCCTGTTGTTTGCCGACAGCGCCCGCAAAGCGGCTGCACTCGCAGAAGGCAAGGACGACCGTCGCTACCGCCACGGCCTGGCCATTCTGGAAGCCAAACGCTGGTTGCGCCCGCTGGACCGGGGCGATGCGTCCGAGGCCACCGACCCCGATGCCCCCTCCACCCAGATGCTGCGCTACCTGAGCCGTGCCGATGTGGTGTCAGACCGCGCCGTCAAGTGGGGCATGCTGACCAACGGCAACGTCTGGCGCCTGTATTGGCAAGATGCCCGCTCGCGCTCGGAAGAGTTTTTTGAGCTTGATCTGGCGGCGGCGCTGGGCATTGAGGGCATTCAACATGAGCTCGATGAATTCGCCCCCAGCCACGCCCTGCGGCTGTTCTATTTGCTGTTCAACCGCGATGCGTTCCTGCCGCAAAGCTGGGACAGCGCCAACCGCAGCTTTCATGCCTATGCACTCAACGAAGCCCGGCTGTACGAAGAAAAGGTCTCGCAAGACCTGGGCGCGCGCGTATTTGCCGACATCTTTCCGCAACTGGCCGATGCGCTGGCGCGCGGCGACCTGCAAGCGTCCACGCGCGAAATAGGCTTTGGTCAGTTCAAACGCAAACAATTCACGCCCGCCTACCTCGACGAGGTGCGCGAAGCCGCGCTGGTGCTGCTGTACCGCCTGTTGTTTTTGTTTTATGCCGAAGACCGCAACCTGCTGCCGGTGCGCGACCCGCGTTATGCCCCCTACAGCGTGCGCCGCATCCGCGAAGAAGTGCGCGACAAGGTCGATGCGGGCGGCACGTTTTCCAGCACCATGGCCAAAATCTGGCTCTCTTTGCAAGGGGCGTTCCAGCTCATCGACGAAGGCGACGACGACATTGGTATGCCGGCCTACAACGGCGGCCTGTTCAACCGCGGCCGCTCCGTGCTGCTGAACCGCACCAAGGTGCCCGACAAGGTGATGGCACCCATCATCGACGCACTCTCGCGCCGCACCGAAGACCTTTTGCACGGCTGGATCAATTACCGCGACCTGGCGGTGGCGCACCTGGGCGGCATTTATGAGCGCTTGCTGGAATACAGCCTGGTCCATGAAGTGCAGGCCAGCAATTTGGCCACTGGCGCTGTGGAAATCAGCCGCATCTCGGCCGCACCCGCCAGCTTTGCCCGCAAAGTGTCTGGCAGTTATTTCACGCACGATGATCTGGTGCGCTTGATCTTGCGCGAATCGGTCGGCTTGCTGGTCCGCGAACGGGTCGAAGCGTTTGAGGCGCATCTTAAAAAGCTGAATAAAAAGACATCGCTCAATCCGGGTGACTGGGATGTCTTGGATGCCAAAGACCCTGCGAATCGAATTCTGGAACTCAAAATTTGTGATCCTGCCATGGGCAGCGGGCATTTTTTAGTGGCCTTGGTGGACTATCTGGCCGACCTTATTTTGGAGGCCATCGCCACCACCACGCACCTGGTGAACGAACAGCCCTGGGCTGCGCATTTGGTTGAAAGAGGCCAGCCTTGGGTCAGCCCCTTGGTGGCGCGCATCGCCCACATCCGGGGCAGCATCAAAACCTCGGCCCAAAACCACGGTTGGGCCGTGACTGACGCGCAGTTGGACGATCGCCACATTGTTCGGCGCATGATCCTCAAAAAGACAATTTTTGGTGTTGACAAGAATCCCATGGCGGTTGAACTGGCCAAAACCGCGCTGTGGCTGCATACCTTCACCGTTGGCGCGCCCTTGAGTTTCCTGGACCATCACCTGAGAATTGGCGACAGCCTGCACGGGGAGCAGCTCCCCATCGTGCAACGCAATCTGGAGCAGTTGGGCGCACTATTGATGCAGAGCGAGTTTGACCGACTGGCTTTGGCGGCAAAAAATATCGCGCAAGTAGCCGATTTAACCGATGTCGATATCGCCGAAGCGCAGTTGTCCAAGCAACTTGCCGCACAGGCGGCCACTGAAATTGCCCCCATTCACGCGGTGCTCGATTTTTGGCGTGCCATGCGCTGGCTGGTGCCCGGCTGGCCGGTGACCCAAATGAGCCAGCTGCCAAAACTGCTCAAAGCTGAAAACGGTGCATCACAACCACTGCTTGATGGCTTGGTGCGGTTGTTTGACCCGGTTCTGAATCTAGTTGGCGTACTCCATACAGGCAAAATTCAAGGCCATGATGCGGCCACCCAAGCGGCCAATGCTTTGCTTGTGCGCACTCGCGAACTGGCAGCGCGGGAGACGTTTTTTCACTGGTGGACCAGCTTTCCCACCGTGTTTGGCAGCGGCAGCGAGGGCGGTTTTGATGCCGTCGTCGGCAACCCACCGTGGGACAAAATCCGGTTTGAAGAGGTACCGTGGTTTTCCGAACGCAATGCAGCCATCGCCAATGCACAACGCGCGTCCGATCGCAAACAGCTCATCGCGGAATTACAGAAAAGCAAAGCACCCCTGTGGGCTGACTATGTTCAAGCCGCCGAGCGTGCCGAGGCCAACGCCCGTGTGCTGGGCAACGGCAAGTCAAGTGCGGGTGATTACCCCCAGTTGGGCGGCGGTGATGTCAACCTTTACAGCCTTTTTATCGAGCGTGCGCAAGCCCTTATCAACGCAAAGGGGGTGGTGGCGCTGATCACTCCCAGTGGGATTGCGGCAGACAAGAGCGCAGCAGACTTTTTTCGTTCCATCAGCAGCACGGGCAAGTTGCAGGCTTTTTTTGACTTTGAAAATCGCGAGGCATTTTTCCCGGATGTGGATTCACGCTTCAAATTTTGCGCATTGGTATTTGGCAAGGCGCCGCGCATGACCGTGGTTGAACCTCAGCAGGCCCTGCCCAGCCGTTGTGCGTTTTATTTGCATGGCGTGGCCGAACTTGAGGCGCCGGGTCGGGTGTTATCGCTCTCGGCACAGGACTTTGCGCGGGTCAACCCCAACACCGGTGCCGCCCCCATCTTTCGCAACCAGCGCGATGCCGACATTGCGCTCAAACTCTATGCCAGCCACCCGGTTTTGGTGAAGCGCGGTGCACTCAGTGACACATTGGGTCAACAACCAGATGCGAAGGTTTGGCCCGTGAAGTTCGCCGCCATGTTTCACATGACCAGCGATTCAAACCTGTTTTTGAAGGCCGATGAGCTGGAAAAAAATGGCTGGCGGCGCGCTGACTTAAACCGGTGGGAAAAGAATGGGGCGCAGGCTGTGCCGCTGTACGAAGGCAAGATGGTGCAAATGTATGACCACCGGGCGGCCGATGTGGTTGTCAATACCGCCAACCTCAAGCGCGCGGCACAGCAAGCGTCTATTTCGCAGATTGAAAAAGTCAGTCCGACGCGCTACCCGGTGCCTCAGTATTTTGTGACCGATGTGTCGATCTCAAGCGACGTTAAATTCGACTGGGCGTTGAGCTTCAAGCAGGTGACATCAAGCACCAATGTGCGTTCGATGATCGCGGCGATCGTTCCAAAGTCTGGCGTCGGGCACTCCATGTCGGTTGTGCTGCCAGATGAGTCGGCTGACGCACCTGTTCACAGCTTGCCTTTTATTCTTGCCAACTTCAACACTTTCGTGTTTGATTACCTTGCGCGACAAAAGCTGCAAGGTAATAACTTCAGCCTTTACATCCTCGAACAACTTCCTGTCATCGCACCCGAGCGCTTCGACGAACCGCTGCCCGCCGCTTTCGCAGCCGCCATGCGTGCCGCCCAACTCATGAACGGTCACCACCACCAACCCACGGTGGCCGACTTTGTGCTGCCGCAGGTGCTCGCCCTCACCTACACCGCGCACGACATGGCCCCGTTTGCGCGCGACCTGGGCTACGTAGATAGCACCGGCAAGGTACTGCCGCCTTTTGTCTGGGATGAAGCCGAGCGGCGCGCCCGTCTGGCCGCACTCGACGCGCTTTTTTTCTACCTTTATGGGCTGAGTGCGGATGATGCGACCTACATTCTGAACACTTTCCCGATCGTGCGCGCGCAAGACCTGCAGACCTTTGGCAGCTACAAGACCCAGGAAGACGTTCTGACAGCGCTGAAACTGCTACAAACTTAGCACTTAACCCGCAAGATGCCGCACGCCAGGTTCGCCGCATGTGCGAGCAGGTTGGCCTTACAGCACTCCGCCAAGGCGCGGGCTAGCCTCGGAGACAATCCGGGCATGTTGACCGATGCCTTGACCCTGAACCTTTTGCTGGCCTGCGCTGCTTTTGCAGCCGGGGTGATGAATGCGATTGCTGGCGGGGGCAGCTTTTTGACGCTGCCCGCGCTGGTGTTTGCCGGTGTGCCCCCCATCATGGCCAACGCCACCAGCGCGATGGCGGTGAGCCCGGGCTACCTGGGCAGCACCCTGGGGTTTCGCGATGAACTGCGCAACATGCCCAAGGTGCGGCTCAAGCGGGAAATGCTGCTTGCCGCAGCGGGCGGCATGGCGGGGGCCTTGTTGCTGCTGGTGACACCGGCCAAAGTGTTTTCGGGCATCGTGCCATGGCTGCTGCTGTTTGCCACCCTGCTGTTCATGGCGGGGCCGCGTTTGGCGCAACGGGCGGCGGCAATGTCGCGCCATGGGCAAGGCTTGGCGAGCTGGCGTGAACCGGGTTTGTTGCTGGTGGCCATTTACGGTGGTTATTTCAACGGGGGTCTGGGGATTTTGTTGATGGCGCTTTACGCGGTCAC
>JAABRC010000098.1 GCA_011391115.1 Candidatus Egaibacter danicus
GGAACTGGCAAAAGCGCTGGCCCCCGGCAAAACACAAGCGCGGCTGTTGCTGCGCATCAAGGACGGTCCCGCGCAAAGCCTGCTCGCACGGGAGCAGCGGCTGCGCAATGTGAAAGACGCCTTTGTCGTGGAGCCGCTGCGCACCGCGCATATCAGGGAAAAGCGGGTCGTGTTGATTGACGACGTCATGACCAGCGGTGCCTCTCTGTATGCCGCCGCCACCGCACTAAGGGCTGCCGGTGCCAGCCACATC
The DNA here is from genome assembly GCA_011391115.1 of Candidatus Egaibacter danicus. The sequence goes on from JAABRC010000098.1 coordinate 254, forward strand.
ACCGCCATCGTGATTGCCCGTACTGAATAATCTGGGCATGTTTCACATCGTTCTGGTTGAGCCCGAAATCCCGCCCAATACGGGCAACGTCATCCGGCTGGCAGCCAACACGGGGTGCACGCTGCACCTTGTGGAGCCGTTGGGGTTTTCCATGGATGACAAACACATGCGCCGCGCCGGGCTGGACTACCACGAATACGCTAAAACAAAGCGCCATACGGACTGGTCATCTTTCCTGCGTGATGAGCAACCCGCGGCGGACCGGCTATTCACCCTTACCACCCGCGGCACACTGAGCCCATATGAAGTCAGGTTTCAGTCGGGCGACTGGCTGGTATTTGGCTCGGAAACCAAAGGCATTTCTGACGCAGTGCGTGCCTCCTTTGCGCCCGGCCAGAGCTTGAAACTACCCATGCTGGCGGGTCAGCGCAGCCTGAACCTGTCCAATGCGGTGGCCGTCACCGTATTTGAGGCCTGGCGGCAAAACGGGTTCGGCGTTCAGGGATAACGCCGCACAATCGACTCCGCCACACACACCGGCTTGTCCGAGCCCTCGCGCTGCACCGCCACTTCCCAGATCATCTGCACGCCCTGGTTGTCGATAGGCTCGCACTTCAGCAGCTTCATGCGGGCGCGCAGGCGACTGCCCACCGGCACCGGCGCCATGAAACGCACCTTGTTGAGCCCGTAGTTCACGCCCATGCGCGACTGCGCAATCTCGAACGACGACTCAAAAAACTTCGGAATCAGCGACAGCGTTAGAAAACCATGCGCAATCGGCCCGCCAAACGGCCCGGCTTTGGCGCGCTCCACGTCCACGTGAATCCACTGGTGGTCACCCGTGGCCTGGGCAAACTGGTTCACCTGCTCCTGCGTGATGGTGATCCAGTCGCTGACCGCCACCTCCTGCCCCACCAGCGCCGCAAGTTCGGCCAGGGTCTGAAACGTCCGCATGCTGCTTATTTGTCCAGCCAGCGGCAAATGCCCAGCCACTGCTCCAGGTCCCGCTCCACCCGGTTGGGTGACACATCGAACACCGACAGGCCACGCGCAGCCAGGTGAATGTAGTTTTGCGTGTCGCGCAGGTAGCCCAGCACCGGCAGCCCCAATTTGTCCACGTAGTCGTGCAACTTGTCGGCGGAAATCGTGCGCGCGTCCACCCGCATGCCGACCAGGCCCACCTGCGTGCTCTCGGCGTGGCGACTGTGCGCCAGCTCGTCCAGAAAAGCGCGCGTGGCAAAAATATCAAACACGCTGGGCTGCAACGGCACGATGATCTTGTCGGCCATCTTCATCACTTCCTTCAGGCGACTGCCATGCAGACCCGCTGGCGTGTCCAGCACCAGATGGGTCGTCCCCTTGGGCGGCTTGGCGATCAGGTCGGTGCCTACCTCCCACGTCGTGATGGTTCGGGCGCCAGCGGGTCGCAGGCCCAGCCAGAGCTTCGAGGACTGCTGGCGGTCTGCATCGCCCAGCATCACCGAGTGCCCTTTTGATGCCAGATACCCGGCGATATTGGTAGACAGGGTGGACTTGCCTACGCCGCCTTTTGGATTGGCTACTACGACCACTGGCATGAAGGGCTCCTCTAAATTAAACGTTGAGACAGAATGATTAAGTTTGCGCTATGTTAGCGGCATGAAAGACCAAAACCAAACAACGTCGGCGACTTCGTCGGCCCAACCGGGTATTTACGTCATTGCCGCCCACCCCAACTGGCGCGACTCCCGGGTCAACCGGCTGCTGCTGCAAACTGCTCGGGACGCCGCCGCGACCACCCCCCGCGTGACTACCTGTGACCTGTACACGCTGTACCCCGACTACTGCATTGACGTCGCCACCGAGCAGGCGCGCGTGGCTGCGGCTCAGCTAATCGTGCTGGTGCACCCCATCCAGTGGTACGCCATGCCCGCGCTGCAAAAACTCTGGCTGGACGATGTGCTCACCTACGGCTGGGCTTACGGTGGCGATTCAGTCACGAATGCAGGCACAGCCTTGCGTGGCAAAGACCTGTGGCTGGTGGCCACCACCGGCGGGCCCGAAACGTCTTACCACCCGCAAAGCTACAACCGTTACTTCTTCGATGCTTTTTTGCCACCGTATGAGCAAACCGCTGCCCTGTGCGGCATGCGGTTTTTGCCCCCGCTGATCCTGCACGGCGCCCACAGTGCCAGCAACGCCGAAGTCCAGCAACACGTGGCCACCTTTGGCGAGCGCCTGCAAAGCTACCCCAACTGGCCGGAGCTGGACGATCTGGAAAGCTGCCCGCTGTGCGAGGTACCCGCGGCAGACCGGCCGGAAGAAACGCTTGTGGGAGCCAGATAGTTTTATGGAACACGCACCTGCCTGGCTGATCAACAGCTTCATTTACCTGAGCGCGGCGGTCATTGCCGTGCCGCTGAGCAAGGCCGTGGGCCTGGGCTCCATCATTGGTTACCTGGCTGCGGGCATCGCCATTGGCCCCTGGGGGCTGGGGCTGGTCACCAATGTGGAAGACATCCTGCACTTTGCCGAATTTGGTGTGGTGCTGATGCTGTTTCTGGTCGGGCTGGAGCTGGAGCCCAAACGCCTGTGGAGCCTGCGCCGCCCGATTTTCGGCTGGGGCAGCGCGCAGGTGCTGGGCTGTGCGCTGGTGCTTACCGCTGCAGCCATGGTGTTTGGCGTGGGCTGGCGCGTGGCGCTGGTGGCCGGGCTCGGCCTGGCGCTGTCCAGCACGGCCATTGCGCTGCAGGTGATGGGTGAGCGCAACCTGCTGCCCACCGGCAGCGGGCAGGCGTCGTTCTCCATCCTGCTGTTTCAGGATGTGGCCGCCATCCCGATTCTGGCGCTGCTGCCGCTTTTAGGCGTTATTTCAGCAGAAAAAGAGGCTCTAGCCCCTGTCAATCATGCGTGGGAAGCTCTCAAAATCATAGCGGTCATTGCCGGCATCATTCTTGGGGGCCGCCTGCTGCTGCGTCCGCTGTTCCGCTGGATCGCCCGCTCCAACACGCCCGAAATCTTCACTGCCGCGTCGCTCTTGCTGGTGGTGGGCATCGCGGGGCTGATGCAGCTGGTGGGCCTGTCGATGGCGCTGGGCGCTTTTCTGGCCGGTGTGCTGCTGGCCGAGAGCGAATACCGACGCGAGCTGGAAACCGACATCGAGCCGTTCAAGGGCCTGCTGCTGGGCCTGTTTTTCATCGCCGTGGGCATGAGCATTGATTTTGGCGTGCTGCTGCAATCGCCAGGCCTGATGGCGCTGGTGGTGGTCGGCTTTCTGGTGGTCAAGGGCGTGGTGATTTACGCCGTGGCCCGGGCGATGAAGCTGCCCTTTCAGGAGCGGCCCGTGTTCACGCTGCTGCTGGCGCAGGGCGGCGAGTTTGCGTTTGTGGTGTTTCAGGCGGCTGCGGGTGCCAACGTGTTCCCGGCGCAAACGGCTTCGCTGCTGATCGGCGCGGTGGCCGTGTCGATGCTGGTCAGCCCGCTGATGCTGGTGGCCATCGACAAGCTGCTGCTGCCGCGCTACGCCCGATTGGGCAAGACCACACTGGAAGAAATTTCAGAGCCGCAAGAGGCGCCCATCGTCATTGCCGGGTTTGGCCGTTATGGGCAAATCATCGCCCGCATGATGCTGGCGCAGGGCATTCCCTGTACCGTGCTGGACCACGATGTGGAGATGATCGAGGCCGCACGCAGCTTTGGCTACCGCGTGTTTTACGGTGACGCCACCCGGCTGGATTTGCTGCGCACCGCCGGTGCGGCGCAAGCCAGAATTCTGGTGGTGGCGGTAGACGATGTGGACCAGTCGCTGGAGATTGTGGACCTGGCCAAGGAGCACTTCCCGCATCTGGAGATCGTAGCCCGCGCCCGTGACGTGACCCACTGGAACAAGCTGCGCGACCGGGGCGTGATGCGGGTGGAGCGAGAAATGTTCGAGTCCAGCCTGCGCAGCGCCCGTAGCGTGCTGGAGCTAATGGGCCATGGCGCCCACGAAGCCCGCCAGAGCGCCATGCGCTTTCGCCAGCACAACCTGGAACTGTTTGAAAAACTGCATCCCCACTACAAAGACCGCGCCAAGCTGATTGCCGTGGTCAAACAGGGGCGTCAGCAGCTGGAAGAGCAGATGGCGCAGGAGCGGGAAGTGCGCGCGCAGCAACGGCCAAAGGGGTGGGAGAACTAGGGCCGGGGCAGACTTGCAACACGGCTACCAGACTCAGGTCGGCGTGGCATTCAGCGCAGCGGCATCAAGGAGGAGGCCAAAGGCCGGGGGACAGCCGCGGAGTCTGAGTGCCGCGTCGCCCTGAGTCCGCAAAGAATGACGTCATCCGACTGCCGCCAGATCCAGCAAGAACAAAACGGTCTTTATTTGTGGAAAGATCAATAAGTCACGACCTTTTTCAGCCATTCCGCAAACGCCGCACATTCCCAGCGCTCCATCATGCCGGTGCGCCAGCACAGGTAGTGGGCGTGCGGGCTGGGCACGTTGTGACCAAAAACGGCATTGGAACCCAACCGCACCAGCGTGCCGTTTTCCAGCCAGGGCGCACCCAGCTTGAGGCGCACCAGAGCCACACCCATGCCGGCAGCGGCGGCGTCGCACATCAGGCCCACGTCGTTGAACTGTGATCCCTCCATGGGTTCGGGCCAGTCGAGCTGGTTGGCGGCAAACCAGGTGCGCCAGGGCTCGAGCGGGCTGCGCAGAAAGGCTTCGCCCTCCAGATCCTGTGGCACGTCAAACGGCCCGTGTTCGCGCACCCACGCGGGCGAGGCTAGCGGCGTGACGTCATCCTTCATTAGGCACACGTGCTCCACATCGGCGTAGCGGCCGGTGCCAAAACGCACCATCAGGTCGGCATCTTCGGCCACCACGTCCAGCAGCGGGATGGACACCTGCAGCGTCACGTCAATCTCGGGGTACGCCTCGGTGAACTGGCGCAGCTTGGGGATCAGGATGGAGCGCGAAAACGTGGGCGTCACGGCCAGGCGCAGCTTGCGTTTGCCCGGCATGGCCGCGGCGCCGGGGAACTTCTGCAGTGTTGCCAGGCCTTCACGCACATGGGCCAGGTACTCGCTGCCTTCGGTGGTCAGCGAAAAATCGGCCCGGCCAAACAGCTTGGTGCCGATGATTTGTTCCAGCTGCTTGACGCGGTGGCTCACGGCGCTGGGCGTCACACACAGCTCTTCAGACGTTTGTGTAACGCTGCGCAGCCGAGCCAGTGCCTCAAACGTCAGCAGGCACTGGATGGGGGGAATGCGGGAGGCGGTCATGGCGCCATTGTGCCGCCGCCAGCCCCTTGCGGCGGCCCTTTTATAATCCGCCACCCCTTGTTATCCAGCCCCTTACACCGTCCCACCAACCTTGCAGGTTCTCCATCCGTGTCTGACCGCCTTTCCGTACTGCCCCAATACCTCTTCCCCAAACGGGCACTCACCGTTTTTGGTGGATGGGTGGCGACCCGGCGTTATGGAGCGGCCACCACGCGGCTGATCAAGTGGTTTGTAGGCAAATACCAGGTGAACATGAGCGAAGCCGCGAACCCGGACATCGCCAGCTACCCCTCATTCAACGAATTTTTCACCCGCGCGCTGAAACCCGGCGCGCGTCCGCTGGCGCAGGCCGACTTGATCTGCCCGGTGGACGGTGCCATCAGCCAGTACGGCGCCATCGCGCACGATCAGATTTTTCAGGCCAAAGGCCACCAGTATTCCGCCACCGCCTTGGTGGGTGGCGACGCCGGTCTGGGCGAGCAGTTTCAGGACGGCCACTTTGCTACGTTGTACCTGAGCCCGAAGGACTACCACCGCATCCACATGCCGTGTGATGGGCGGCTGATCCGCATGATCTATGTACCGGGCGACCTGTTCTCGGTCAACCCCACCACGGCGCGCGGCGTGCCTGGCCTGTTTGCCCGCAACGAACGCGTGGTGTGTGTGTTTGCCTCGGCGCACGGCCCGTTTGTGCTGACGCTGGTAGGTGCCACAGTGGTCGGCAGCATGGCCACGGTCTGGCACGGCGTGGTGAACCCGCCGCGCACGCGCCAGGTGCGCGAGTGGCGATATGACGAACGAGATGGCGACCACGCGGTGGACCTGAAACAGGGCGACGAGATGGGCCGTTTCCTGCTGGGTTCCACCGTGGTGATGCTGTTCCCCAAGGGGCCGTTCCAGTTCAACAAGAGCTGGGCCCCGGCCCGCCCTGTGCGGCTGGGTGAAGCCATGGCAGATTTCAGGCTGTACTAACTCTAACCAGCCCCGCTTGCAGCCCCCTGCGCATCTGCCTACACTGCGGCGATGAGCACCACCCCCAAACACATGCCCGTCGGCGTCAGCCCGCAAGCTGCCAAACTGCTGGAGCGCGCCTACGCGCTCAATGGCGACGAACAGTCCCGCGCGCTGTACCGCGACTGGGCTGAAACCTACGACGAAACCATGTTGCAGGGGCTCAATTACCTGTCGCCTGCCCGGGTAGCGGACTTGCTGGCCCAGCATCTGCCGAACCGCAAGGCCGCCGTGCTGGACATTGGCTGCGGCACCGGGCTGGCCGGGCAGGGGCTGGCTGACCACGGTTTTCAGACACTGGACGGGCTCGATGTGTCCGACGAAATGATGCAGGTGGCTGCCCGCCGCGGCATTTACCGCCACTTCCTCAACGCCGACCTGAACCAGCCGCTGCCCATCGCCTCCGACACGTACGAGGGCGCCAGTTGCTCCGGAACGTTCACGCACGGGCATGTGGGAGCGAATTGCCTGGACGAGATCTTTCGCGTGCTGAAGCCGGGTGCGCCGTTTGCCTTCACCGTGAAGCTGGAAGTCTGGGAAACCATGGG
>JAABRC010000099.1 GCA_011391115.1 Candidatus Egaibacter danicus
CACCGTCAATTTGATCGGCAGCTTCAACATGATTCGTCTGGCAGCAGACGCCATGTGCAAGAACGAACCCGAAAGTACTGGCGAACGCGGTGTGATGATTTCGACCGCTTCAGTGGCAGCCTATGACGGCCAGATTGGCCAGGCCGCTTACAGCGCATCCAAAGGCGGCATTGTGGGCATGACGCTGCCCATTGCCCGCGATCTGGCACGCAACGGCATTCGCAACATGACGATCGCCCCTGGCATCTTCGGCACGCCCATGATGTTTGGCATGCCCAAGGAAGTGCAGGACTCACTGGCCGCCAGCGTACCCTTCCCTTCGCGCCTGGGCACACCGCAAGACTACGCAAAGCTGGCCAGGCATATTTTCGAGAATGACATGCTCAACGGGGAAGTAATCCGTCTCGACGGCGCGATTCGACTGGCACCGCGATGACCCGTCTCCGGGGTGAGACGCTCGGATAGTGGGGGGGTGTGAGGTTTAAGATGCTCCAAAACCTCCAAGGAGCCTATGTGAAACCCCTTACCTTTGCCCTCACCGTCGCAGCCCTTCTGGCCGGTTGCACCACGCCGGCCGCTTTCAACTACACCGTTCCGGCGCAGCCGGAAGGCTCTTCGGGATACGCCGAAAAACCCGGCTGGGCCACGACCCAGTTTGCGGTGGCAGCCGCCAATCCACTAGCCACCGATGCGGGCTATCAAATTCTCAAAGCAGGTGGCAGCGCAACCGACGCCGCCATTGCTGTGCAGATGGTGCTGGCGCTGGTGGAGCCGCAGAGCAGTGGCCTGGGTGGTGGCGCGTTCCTGATGCACTTCAACGGCAAGGACGTCGAAGCCTTTGACGGGCGTGAGACGGCGCCCGCAGCGGCAGACGAAAAACTCTTCCTTGGTGCTGATGGCAAACCGCTGGCGTTTTATGACGCTGTGGTCGGTGGTCGCTCGGTGGGGACGCCGGGCACATTGCGCATGCTGGAGATGGTTCACAGGCAGTATGGCAAGCTGCCTTGGGCCACGCTGTTTGCGCCTGCCATCACCCTGGCAGATAGCGGCTTCAAGGTCAGTGCACGGTTGAACTCGCTGCTGCTGACAGAAACCCATCTAAAAAAAGATCCAATTGCAGCAGCGTACTTTTACAAGGCTGACGGCAAGCCGCATGACGTTGGCTTTGTACTGCGCAACCCTGCACTGGCTGACGTATTGAGGAAAATAGCCGCCAACGGGTCCAAAGCCCTGATGGAGGGCGACGTGGCGCAGGCCATTGTTGACAAGGTCCAGAAGCATCCCACCAACCCGGGCAAATTGAGCCTCGTTGATCTGTCAGGCTACCAGCCTCAAAAGCGCCAACCCATTTGCCACGACTACCGTGCCAGTGCACATGATTTCCGGATTTGCGGATTCCCGCCGCCCAGCTCTGGTGCCATTGCGGTCGGACAGATATTGGGCATTCTGGGCAATACCAATGCCGCTTCGTTGCCACTGGAAAACGGCCTGCCGTCAGCAGACTGGCTGCACCTCTATACCGAGGCGGCGCGTCTGGCGTTCGCCGATCGTGCGCAATACCTGGGTGACCCCGACTTTGTGAAACCGCCCGCTGGTACCTGGACGAGTCTGCTGGACCCTACCTACCTGGCAGAGCGCGCCAGATTGATCGGGCAGGCCCCCGGCTCCATGAGCATGAAGACGGCCAAACCAGGCACGCCCGGTCCAATCAAGACCGGCTATGCCCCGATGCCCGAGCAGGTTGAATACGGCACCTCCCATATCTCTATCGTCGATGCGAAGGGAAACGCCATTGCCATGACAACCACCATCGAAGATGGCTTTGGTTCCCGTCAGATGGTGAATGTGAAGCCCGGTCTGTCGGGTGGCTTCCTGCTGAACAACGAACTCACCGACTTCAGCTTTGCTCCCACGGACGCATCAGGCGCGCCAATAGCCAACCGGGTGCAACCCGGCAAACGTCCGCGCTCGTCCATGGCGCCCACCCTTGTTTTTGACAAGACCACGGGCGCTCTGGTCATGAGCGGTGGTAGCCCCGGCGGCGCATTGATCATTCATTACACCGCCAAAACCATTTATGGCATTCTGAATTGGGGCATGTTGCCGCAACAGGCCATCAACCTGCCCAATTTCGCGTCGCTGAACGGCCCGACCGTGCTGGAGGAAAAGAGTTTCCCGGCCGCCACAGTGGATGCCCTCAAGGCACGCGGACACGAGGTGCGGGAGGTCAACATGACCAGCGGCCTGCAGGCCATCGTCCGCGGCCAGGCGCACGGCATGCAACTGTGGATGGGTGGTGCCGACCCCCGCCGCGAAGGCGTCGTAATGGGGGATTGAGCCACAATATCCCCGTGGCCATTCCCCAGACATTCATCCAGGAGCTGTTAGCGCGCGCCGACGTGGTGGACATCGTCGGGCGCTATGTGCAGCTCAAAAAAGGCGGCGCCAATTTCATGGGGCTGTGTCCCTTTCATGGCGAGAAATCACCCTCTTTCAGTGTCAGCCCGTCCAAACAGTTCTACCACTGCTTTGGCTGCGGTAAAAACGGCAACGCCATCAGCTTCCTGATGGATCACGCCGGCATGACTTTCGTCGAGGCCGTGAAAGACCTGGCGCAGCAATACGGCATGCAGGTACCCGAAGACGAGGCCTCGCCACAAGACCGGGCCCGTGCAGCGGAGCAACGCGAAAAGCAGGCCACGCTGTCCGATGTGCTGGAGAAGGCGGGCGAAGCCTACAGGCGGCAGCTCAAAGTCTCTACCAAAGCGGTGGATTACCTGAAGGGACGAGGCCTTTCCGGTGAAATCGCGCGTCAGTTTGGCCTGGGCTATGCGCCCGAAGGCTGGCGAAGCCTGGCCAGCATCTTCCCGAGTTATGACGACCCGCTGCTGGTGGAAAGCGGCCTGGTCATTTTGAACACGGAAGAAGGCGAGGACGAAAAGCGCTACGACCGGTTTCGTGACCGCATCATGTTCCCCATCCGCAATGTCAAGGGGGAATGCATTGGTTTTGGCGGCCGCGTGCTGGGCGATGAAAAGCCCAAGTACCTGAACTCCCCGGAAACCCCGGTCTTCAGCAAAGGCCGCGAACTGTATGGCCTGTTTGAGGCGCGCAGCTCATTGCGCGAAATGGGCTATGTGCTGGTGACCGAAGGCTACATGGACGTGGTGGCGCTGGCCCAGCTCGGGTTTCCCAACGCAGTCGCCACACTGGGAACCGCCTGTACGCCAGACCACGTGCAAAAGCTGTTTCGCTTCACCGACTCGGTAGTCTTCAGTTTTGACGGCGACTCCGCCGGACGCCGCGCGGCCCGCAAGGCACTGGATGGTGCCCTGCCCTATGCCACCGACGTGCGCAGCGTCAAGTTCCTGTTCCTGCCCACTGAGCACGACCCGGACAGCTACATCCGCGAATTCGGCAAGGATGCTTTTGCACGCTACGTGAGCGAGGCCACGCCGTTGAGCCGATTCCTGATTGAAGCGGCACGGGAGGGCTGTGACCTCAACACCGCCGAGGGCCGTGCCCACATGGCCAGCAACGCCAAGCCACTCTGGATGCAATTGCCGGACGGCGCCCTCAAACGCCAGCTGCTCACCGAAATCGCTGATCTGGTGCAACTCGCTGCGCGCGAGCTGACCGAGCTCTGGCTGCCCCCCACAGCGACCAGCTCAGACAAAACAGAACGCTACAAAAATAGTAGCTACTCACGCAATAAAAATGAGAGCTACGGCCAGAATTCACGGGTATTTGAGGCCTCCAGACCGCGTTTTTCGGGGCGTGCGCCACCTGCCAGTCGGGTTGACCATGCCGCCCGCCTGCTCCTGGGCAACATGGCCGCCTGGGATCAGCTCTCGGGTGAAGACCACGAGATGTTGTGTGCGTTGCAGGCACCGCACGGCCCATTGTTCATGTGGCTGGAAAGCCAGCTTCATGAACACGGCGCACAACCTTGGGGCGCCCTGCGCGAAGGCCTGCGCGGACAAGAAACCGAAGAACTGGCCGTCAAATTGATGGCGGGGCCGGAATTGCACGCGTCCCTTGAGGAAAGTGAAGCCTTCAAGGAGCTGCGCCAGGTGCTCAACCGCATGCTGGTCGAGCGCATCAACACCCTGCAAAACGAAGCCATTGAGGCTTCCAAAGCCGACCCGTCTGCTCTGCAGCGTTACCGGGAACTGCAAACCCGGAAGCTGGAACTCGAAGCACTGGCCCGGGCGGGTTGAGAGTCAATTTGTATTTCGACAATCCCGAGGTATAATCCAAAGCTGATTCGGCAAGAGCGACAGCAGTACCTCCGGGCCCGGCCAACCGTTGAGCAAACAGCTCGCAACCGGCTACCTTACCGCAAGGGCTGCACACCAAATGTTCGCCCTCACATCTTGCCGCTGGAGTGCTTTTCTCTGAATTTCAGGGGAAATTTCCTCGTCAACCCTTCCGCGCTGGTTCATTCGGCGCCTGTTCGTCTTAATTGTCTTTGTAGTTCTGAGGTTATCCAATGCCCGCTCAAAAGCCCAAGAAGTCCGTCCAGATCGCCGCCAAGCCTGCCAAGAAACCAGTTACCAAGCCATTGCCGAAGGTAGTCGCCAAAAAGGCAGCTCCCAAGGTAGTCAGCAAGGCCATGCCCGCTACGAAAGTCAAATCAGTGCCCGCTACGAAATCCCCGGCCAAAGCCGAACCGGTCAAAGCCGAAAAACCAGGCAAAGTCAAAGCTCCTGCAGCGCCAGCAAAGGCTGCTCCAGTTGCAGCAGCCGAACTGCCAGTCAAGAAAAAACCCGGTCGCCCGCCCAAAGCGGCTTCCGCTGAATCCGACGCACCGCCGAAAACTGGCGCCAAACGCGGCCGCAAGCCCAAGAATGCAACCGAATCTGCCGGCAGTGACGATCTGGACATGGCCGACATCGAGGCCGACCTGGCAGGCGAGCCGGTTGCCGCTGGCGAAAAGGTCAAGCCCCTGCGGATGAAAATCAGCAAGGCGAAGGAACGTGCCTTGATGAAGGAATTCGGTCTGGATGAGACGGTACTGTCCGAAGAGGACATGGCCAAGCGCCGCCTGCGTCTGAAAGCCCTGATCAAGCTGGGCAAAACGCGTGGCTACCTGACCCACGGCGAGATTTCCGATCACCTGCCCGACAAGCTGGTTGATGCAGAAACGCTGGAAGTCGTGATTTCCATGTTGAACGACATGGGTGTGGCTGTCTACGAACAGACGCCTGATGCAGAAACCCTGCTGCTCAACAACAACGGCCCCACCGCCGCGACCGAAGAAGAAGCCGAAGAAGAAGCTGAAGCAGCCCTCTCCACGGTGGACAGTGAGTTCGGCCGTACCACCGACCCGGTGCGCATGTACATGCGCGAAATGGGCACAGTTGAGCTGCTCACCCGCGAAGGCGAAATCGAGATCGCCAAACGCATCGAAGGTGGTTTGATGGCGATGATGGAAGCCATCAGCGCTTCCCCCGCCACCATCGCCGAAATCCTGCGCCTGGGTGAAGAGATCCGTGAAGGCAAGATCGTCATTACGACGGTGGTGGACGGCTTCTCAAACCCCAACGAGGCCGACGACTATGTGGCCGAAGAAGACTTTGACGAATTCGACGCTGAAGACGACGACGACGGCAAAGGCGGCTCCAAGGCGCTGACCAAAAAACTGGAAGAGCTCAAACGCGAAGCGCTCAGCCGTTTTGACCGGTTGCGCGAACTGTTCGAGAAAGTCCACAAAACCTACGACAAGGAAGGCTACGGTACGCCCAACTATGTCAAGGCCCAGAAAGCGCTGTCTGAAGAGTTGATGTCCATCCGTTTCACCGCGAAGGCCATTGAAAAACTGTGCGACATGGTGCGCGCCCAGGTGGACGATATCCGCAAGAAAGAACGCGAACTGCGCCGCATCATTGTGGACAAATGCGGCTATCCGCAAGAACACTTCATCGCTGACTTCAGCGGTCGCGACAAGGCGGGCAACAAGGTGGCATCGCAGTTGCTCAATCTGAAATGGATAGAGAAACAGGCCACTTCTGGCAAACCATGGGCTGCCGTGATGGGCCGCAACATTCCTCCGGTGCAGGATCTGCAGCAAAAGCTGACCGACCTGCAAGCCCGCGTCGTTGTGCCACTGGATCAGTTGAAAGACATCAACAAGCGCATGAACGAAGGTGAGTCTTCCTCACGTGCGGCCAAAAAGGAAATGATCGAGGCCAACCTGCGCCTCGTGATCTCGATCGCGAAGAAATACACCAACCGCGGCCTGCAGTTCCTGGACCTGATCCAGGAAGGCAACATCGGTCTGATGAAGGCGGTGGACAAGTTCGAATACCGCCGCGGCTACAAGTTTTCGACCTACGCCACCTGGTGGATTCGCCAGGCCATCACCCGCTCCATTGCGGATCAGGCGCGCACCATCCGCATCCCCGTGCACATGATCGAGACCATCAACAAGATGAACCGCATCAGCCGCCAGCACCTGCAGGAGTTTGGCTTTGAGCCGGATGCATCGGTCTTGGCCGAGCGCATGGAAATTCCGGAAGACAAGATCCGCAAGATCATGAAGATCGCCAAGGAGCCGATTTCGATGGAAACCCCCATCGGCGACGACGACGACAGCCACCTGGGTGACTTCATCGAAGACAGCGCCAACACCGCGCCCATGGAGGCCGCGATGCAGGCCGGCCTGCGCGATGTGGTGAAAGACATTCTGGATAGCCTGACGCCGCGCGAGGCCAAAGTGTTGCGTATGCGTTTCGGTATCGAGATGACCTCTGACCACACCTTGGAAGAAGTGGGCAAACAGTTTGACGTGACCCGCGAACGCATTCGCCAGATCGAAGCCAAGGCGCTGCGCAAGCTCAAGCACCCTTCCCGTTCGGACAAACTGCGCAGCTTTACAGACAGCCTGTAACTGCTGCCTTCACCGTCAAAGCCCCAGCCTCCCTGCGCGGTGGTTGGGGCTTTTTCTTTGTCCTTGCTGCATTTGGTGCCAGTCGATGACGTCATCCATTGGCGGACTCAGGCCGGCGCGGCACTCAGACTCCGCGGCTGTCCCCCGGCCTTTGGCCTCC